>NZ_JBSMDE010000202.1:0-46699 GCF_056497305.1 Caldithrix sp.
CTGTTTTAATCACAATTATATTTCGCGCAGATTTAGCAGATATTCGCAGAAATAATTTAAACCAATTCTTCAACACGTCCTCCCTAAAACAGCATAAAAATTTTCGCATCCCGCTGTGGCGGGATTAAATCTTTTGAAGGAAGTATTCTAAGCCAGCAAAGCCGCACCCAAAAACTTCTTTAAATAATGACAGGCCGATGCCGCAGAACCCTTTAACTCTTACACTCTTAACTTTTCCCCTCCAACAGCGGAAGTCTTTTCACGAATTAGCCCTCACCCCCTCGGTCCCCCTCTCCCAGAATAAAAATCAGGGAGAGGGGGAAGACTTGCGTGGGAAATTTTCTTAATTGTCTGGCAGCTACAACCGGTTGGAGCGCAGCGAAAATCCCGATCTTCGGGGACAGGCCCGTCTGTACACCGTACAGGCAAAGCATTCACAAAATAGGCAAATATTGAAAAAACATCTTAATATGTTATAGCATAACTCAGCAAAGCGGTACAATTTGCTCCCCCTTCCCTTTATTAAAAGAAGGGAAGGGGGCCGGGGGGGTTAGGATCTTCAGCACAAAAATTTTCGCACGCTAAAGCATTTTATCTTTTGAAAGAAGTATTCTAAAAAGGAGAGAAACGAAAGGTCTTACAACTTAAAATGAATTTTTGCCATAACAAACCAATCCTTGGGAAATACTTTTCAAGTACAGCCTGGGCGGAAAAAGGGGAAAGTGATCAATATTCGTGCTTTTTAAAAATTTATGCGTCCAAAGTGTTTAAAAAGTAGTCATACCCCTCGACCAATGCAATAAAAGGAGGTTGGGTATGGCGGCTAAGATTCTGCTCATCGACAATGAAGAGTCTACCATTCAATTGTTCGTGCAGGTTGCCCGAGCGTTCAATATCGATTACCAGATACTTTACAATTGGGGTAGAACATCGTCTATTACAAGAAAAAAGGATATTAAAGTCATTTTTGTAAATGTTGAGCTTAACTTCATAGATTTACAATTACTCATGAAATATTTCTATGAAGAGGAGGCGGACGAACAGATAGCCATATTTTTTCTTTTCTCCAAATCCTTTAATAAAAATTATCTTGCTGCGCGGCGATTTCCTCACCAGGGAGAATTAAAAAAACCATTGAGCGCTCAAGACCTTTTTAAAGCTCTGAAATCATCTATTGATCTGGATAACCGTATTGCCTATCCGGAAGGCGAGTTCAGAAAAAAAATACAAGCGTTCAGAGCGTATTATCTCACGACCAAAGAACTGGTTAATAAACTGGAGGCCTATTTTGAGTGAGTCGCAGGGAAATAAGGCAAAGCTTCGTTTGTTCTCATTAATGGGCGGAAAGATTATTTTTGCTGAAAAATTAATGGGAACACCTACCAAAGGGGCGCTGATCAAAGCCTTAAAAAATGCCGGAATGGTGAGTGGTTATCTGCCTGACTCCTTCCCTTTGCTGAGCAGAATCGATGTAACTCAGGTACCCGTTGCCCGGGCTTTTTTTCAGGATGAGCCCCCTTATTTTGATGTGTATTTTGGAATCGATGCTTTTGCCCAAGACATTTTGCAGGCCATTTTGGAGGGAAAGCCTTTTAATAGTTTTGAAGAAAAATTTTTCGTAAAACGAAACGCCACCCTGCTTTCTGTTAAAGAGCCCTTTGTAAAAGTGCTAAAATATCCCAATGGCCGGATTGAAAAGCAGGAAAAACTGGATTTTAATAAACTGGATATTTTCTGCGCCAGGAACAGTGTGGTGATCGATGATTCCATCGTCTCATTAATCGATGGTAGCGCCCACCAGACCAGAGACGGGCGAGTCTTCGTGTATCCGGTGTTAACGGTGAAAGGCGTTGGAGAAATTCATGGCAAGGTAAGTGAAGAAATTGCAGTCAGAGTCGCTGAGGATATTCACAGCCACTCCTATCTGGAAAGCCCTTCCAATGTGTTTGTTGTGGGGGCCATTCATTCCTCCTATATCAAAGCCGGGGGTAATATTCAGGCTCTGGAAGGAATCGACAACACAAAAGAGGTCAGTACAAGCAAGATCATTGCACAGGGTAAAATAATCGCCCCATTTATTAAAAAATATGAGGTTCATGCCAGAGACAAAGTGTTAATCAGTGAGGGCATCCACCATTCTCTGGTCATCTCCCATGATGAAGTCTGGGCTAATTTTATTGATAATTCAGAAATCCGTTGTCGCAAAGGTTTGGTAACCAATAATATCAAAGGAAGTTCGCGTATTTTTTTAGGCCCTTCCTATGTTAAAGATGATGAGATTAAATGGTTTGTCTCTCAAATTGAACAATTTGAAAAAAAGATGCATGCTAAAGAATTTGTGATTAAGGAAGTAAAGGATCGTCTGGAAAAGGAAAAGCAAACGTTATTGGGATATTTTTTACGTCTGAAAGAAGCGGGCAAAAAACGAATTATGCTGGATAGCTCCATTATTCGTCTTTTTGAATCGTTGAAATTGACGTTTGAGAACTACGGCAAAGCCATTGATGATTATGAAAAATTATTCGAGAGTTATCTGGCTAATAAGGCATATCTGATCTCTTGCCAGAGGAGTTATGTCCAGCAAACGCCATCGTTCATAAAAGTGTTGGGTAAAATTGAACCTGGTGTGCTGATTGCCACCCCTGGCCATGTGGTAAAAGTTTCCAGACCTCTGGAACATGTTTTGATTACAGTAGACCCTATTACAGAGCGTTTACGCTTTACCAATGATTTTTCGGCATTTAAAAAGAACGAACAGCAATATTCCTCAAAATTTCAGTTGAATATGGCCGAATCATTGCAGGAAAGTTCATAAACTGTGGAGTGTTCTGGAATGGAATTAAGCAACCCTGAAGACAGAGAGATACTCCTCGATTTTGTTCAGGAAGGTCTGGAAGGCTTAGAGAAAGCCGAAGCTGTTTTGCTGTTCCTGGAGCCTTTGGCCACCAATAATCAGCCTGTGAGTTCGGAATTAATCGATGATCTGTTCCGTGTTTTTCATTCCATTAAGGGTAGTGCCGGCTTTTTAGGATTGAAAATCATCAGTGAACTGACCCACTCCTTAGAATCCTTACTGGACAAATTGCGAAAAGGAGAGATAAGACTCACTAAAACGATGACCGATCTGTTTTTTGAAGCTTGTGATGAGCTGCATGCCCTCTTTAAATATTTAAACCGAACTCTCTCTGAAGACGGCTATCAGGGGAACAATCAGACTGTTTTAACCCGGATTAATGACATGCTAAAGAGTGAGGAAGCTCAGGCGGCCCAACCGACACAACCGGCAGAAAAGCCAGACCAGGAATCACCCATTACCGACGAATTGATTGAACAATTTATTGTAGAAGCAACCGAATTATTGGAAAATCTGGAACAGGAGCTTTTAAAACTGGAGAAAGATGCTAATAATGAGCACAGCCTGCAAAAGGCTTTTAGAGCTTTGCATAATTTGAAGAGTAATGCCGGTTTTTTGAATTTTAAAGATATGGCCGAGGTGGCCCATCAGGCTGAAACGGTGCTCGACCTGGCCCGCAATAAAGAACTCACTCTTTCGACCCGCCAGATCTCGTTAATATTAAAAATTATCGATTTTTTACGCGCTGCGGTTAACAATCTGCTCGATGGCAAACCGCCCGTCATTCCTGGTAAATTGGCTTTAATCGATCTGTTGAGAGAAATGGTACCGCGAAAAGAGGTTGGACAAACGACGGCCGAAAAAGAACAGCCTGCCGGGAAATCCACTTTGGACGAGCTAGAGGAGAAACTGTCGCGCCAGAGTTCAGCAAAGGCTACGACCGAGATGGTACGCGTAAATGTCCAGAAATTGGATAAGCTCATTGATCTGGTGGGCGAAATTGTGATTGCCGAAACCATGCTGTCCATGCATCCTCTGATAAAAACCTCGGAAAATGAATCTTTAGATAAGGCCCTTACTTATCTGCGAAAAAATATCCGGGAATTACAGGACCTGTCGGCTTCCATGCGCATGGTGCCATTAAAAGGACTCTTTTCAAAAATGCGCCGATTAGTGCGCGATATCTCTGTTAAAAGAGATAAAGAAGCAGAGCTGGAAATTGTTGGGGCTGAAAATGAAGTCGATCGTTCCATTATTGAAAATCTTTCCGATCCTTTAATTCATATCTTGCGCAATGCGATAGATCATGGAATTGAGACGCCGGAGGAACGCAAAGCGAAGGGAAAACCTATTACAGGACATATTGTGCTCAGTGCCCAGCAGGTGGGCGGGGAAATCTGGATTGAAGTGAAAGATGATGGGCGTGGACTGGATAAGAAAAAAATTCTAAAAAAGGCTTCAGAGCGTCATTTGCTCCCGGAAGGTCACACCCAACTTTCGGATTATGAAATTTACAACCTGATCTTTAAGCCGGGCTTCTCTACGGCAGATCGGGTAACCAATATTTCCGGCAGGGGGGTGGGCATGGATGTGGTAAAACAGAATGTGGAAAAAATCAGAGGCCATATTTCCCTTGAGTCAAAGGAGGGACAGGGTACGACTATCAAGCTTAAGATTCCTTTAACAACAGCCATTATCGATGGTATGTTGATGCGTGTAAAAGACACCTTCTACGCCATTCCCATGCTGGATATTCGGGAATCTTTACATGTCCAGAAGGATCAGGTCATCGATTTAGTCGATGGGCAGGAGGTGATCAGAGTTCGGGATGAGCTTATTCCAGTTATTCGATTAGATCGCTTACACAATTTGAGTACAGAGTGGATGCCCATAGATGAGGGAATCGTGGTTGTAACCCAAATGGAAAAACAAGCCATTGGCTTTTGGGTTCACGAAGTGGTAGGCGAGCAGCAGTTAGTGCTAAAACCCGTACCCAAATATCTGGGAAAGCTGCAGGGAATTTCTGGATGCGCCATATTGGGAGAAGGAGATATCTGTCTGGTGCTGGATTTAAAAACAATAACGCAAATGATACGCAAAGGAAGTATTTAAAGGAGAAAGGAAATGGCGGCAGAGGATGTACTCGATGAAGTAGAAACTCAGAAAAATAAATATCTCTGTTTTAACTTAGGTTCTGGTGAGTACGCTATTCCAATTCGTTACGTGGTTGAGATCATTAACATTCAACCTATCACCAGAGTGCCGGATGTACCCGACTATGTCAAGGGCGTCGTTAACTTGCGGGGCAAAGTAATTCCTGTGGTTGATGTCAGGGTACGTTTTGCTCTAAGGCAAAGGGAATACGATGAGCGAACCTGCATCATCGTTGTTTATTTGAATGATATTCAAGTGGGATTAATTGTAGACGCCGTTACCGAGGTGTTGAATATCGATAGTCAGCAAATTGAAAGGCCGCCCGAGGTTGGAAGGAAGCGTAGCCGGTTTATTGAGGGACTGGCCAAATTCGATTCGGCGGTTAAGATGATTGTCAATATGAATACCATTTTGTATGACGAAACCTCGGATGAAGAGTCGGTAGGATTACAGCTGGGCCAAAGTGAACAATAGGTTTTTAAAACAAGGAAGTTGTATGGTCAACCAACAAAATAGAAAAGAGTTTAATGAAAATCAGAATCAACTGTCACCTGGGGAACGTGGCCAGGATGAATATTTCGGTTCAGTTGGTCTTTTGGGAGATGATCTTCTATTCCATCAGCCTGAAAGGCTGTGTTGCAGAACTCATAGGAAACAGATGAAGAAATAAGCAAATTCCAGGAGGATTTCCATGAAAAAGAGTATGTTCATAGGTCTAATCATTTTTGTTTCATGGCAGTTCAGTTGGGCCGGGGCCGTTAGCTGGAATCAATATTTTTATGCCATTCGGCAAATTTTCCCTGAGGCCAAACAAATTGCATTGCTCATTAATGAGAGCTTAATCGCCAGTGAGAAAAAACCGATTGCCCGGGCGGCTAAGGCTTTTAATCTGAAAGTCAAATTATTTCCCATTAAAGATACGCGTCAATTGGGGAGCCAGCTCAAATTAGTTGATGATGAGAGTGTTCTTCTTGTTGCTGATGATCCATTATTTATGGAAAAGAGTAGTATGATCTATATTTTATCAAAAGCAAAAAAGAAGAACATTTCTGTGGTTTCCTGCTCTAAACAATATGCCGAAGCTGGCGCATTTTTAACGTTGCTCAAGGACGCGCAGAAGAAATTACACATGGTTGTCAATTTGAAATTCCAACCGCAATTCGCTGCTAAATTCACGCCCGAATTACAGCAAAAACTGGGCATAAGTGAAATCATCAAGTAAAAACAGGGAAGGATACAGTCATGTGGTATTCAAAACTGAGCCTCAAGAATAAATTAATCGTTTTGCTAATTCCCATGCTGTTGGTGATGATTCTTGCCGGAGTTGTGCTTATCCGGAAAATTACTTCTATGGCCTTAGAGCAAAACATGGAGGCTTCACATAAAATAATTGTCAATCTGGCCGTGGAAGCTGTTAAGACTGGACTGGAATTTGGAGATCAGGAATTGATTAAAGAATCGTTAAGTGGATTTGTCAATAATGCTCAAATATCCTTTGTTCGCGTAGTCAACGACAAAGGAGACATTTTTTTCAGTTATGGCCGGGAAAATACCGAAGGCGTTAATCGCTCAACAAATGCCGATATCTGGTATGGACAGGAAGCCTTATTCATGGAAGCGCCCATTGTCAGCAAAGGCAAACCGCTGGGCAAAGTGATCGTTGGACAATCACTGGAAAGTAAGTACAAAGCGCTGCGTTTTGCTACAAACATTCTGATCCTGTTATCATTGTTGGGCATAGGGGCCATCGTTTTGTTTGTCATTAAAATTACCCGGCGGCTCACCATCCCTCTAAAACAATTGAAGAGGCAGGCCCTTAAATTATCAGAAGGTCAATTAGACGTGGCCATCAAGTATCCCTATGATGATGAACTGGGAGCTCTGGTTCAGGCTTTTAATACGATGTCGCAAGCCATTTGGCGCAAGGTAGAAAATGCCCGACAACTGGCCGCAGGCAACATGGATGAAGAGATTGACGTGCTATCTGAACAGGATGAATTGGGCAAAGCCTTAAAGGAAGTGAAGAGCAGTCTGCAAATTATGATTCAGGAATTGAATGCCTTGATCCAGGAGCAGCAAAAAGGACATATTCAGGCGCGTTGTCGTGCCGATCAGTTGTCTGGTGTTTACGCTCAGGTTTTAACAAACCTGAATCAGGCATTGGATGTAGTTGTGGAACCGATTACGCAAACCATCGATATCCTGAACGAATATGCGCGGGGTAATCTGCAAACCATCATGCAAGAATTGCCCGGGCAATTGAGTGGTCTGACCCGCGCCATTTCCGAAATTCATTCCAATCTTACAACCCTGGTGGAAGAAGGAATTAAGCAGGTAGAAGAAGCCAAGAATGGCAATTTGCAATATCGTAGCGATGCCAGTCGGTTGCAGGGTGTGTATCGTGAAATTTTAACGGGATTTAATCAAACGCTGGAGACCATGACTTCGCCGGTCAATGAAATTAAACAGGCTCTAAAAAAGCTGGCAGAAGGCGATTTGCGCATAGAAATTGATGCCGAGCATCCCGGAGAATTTGGCGTAATGGAAAAGGCGCTAAATCAGACGGTAAAGGCCCTCCATGAAGTTCTGCAAGCCATTGTGATTTCCGTGGAGCAAATCCAGGGCGGAGCCAATCAGGTGGCCGATTCCAGTCAGGCTGTTTCGCAGGGGGCAACCGAGCAGGCCAGTGCTCTTCAGGAAACCGCGGCTTCGATTGAGGAAATTGCCTCTCAGGCCCGTCAGAACTCAGAGCACGCAGCCCGGGCCAATCAAATTTCCTCGGAAGCCCAAAAATACGCAGAACACGGCAATTTGCAACTGGAAGAGATGTTAAAAGCCATGGGGGAAATTGAAACTTCTTCCAACCAGATTTCTAAAGTCATTAAAGTCATCGATGAGATCGCTTTTCAAACCAATTTACTGGCTTTGAATGCTGCGGTCGAGGCTGCACGAGCCGGGGTTCATGGTAAAGGTTTTGCCGTGGTAGCGGAAGAAGTGCGGAGTCTGGCTCAGCGCAGCGCCAAGGCAGCCAAAGAGACCGAACAACTCATTCAAAATTCTACGCAAAAAATTCGGACGGGAACCAATATTGCAAACAAGACAGCTGAATCTTTACAATCCATTATTCAAAATACCATTAAAGTCAGCGATTTGATCGATGAAATTACCAGTGCATCGGCAGAACAGGTTGCCGGTATTGAACAGATAAGCGCAGCTCTGAAACAGGTCGATCAGGTGACCCAGGCCAATGCGGCCAGCGCCGAGCAAAGTGCGGCTGCTGCCGATGAGCTTTCCAGCCAGGCAAGCTATTTGCAAAAAATGCTGGGCCATTTCAAACTGATGAATGGTTCTAATCCTATGCGCTTTAATGACATCTATGATCAGAATTTTGATTCAGAGGTGAATAAAAAAGAAAGAAAAAAGGTGGCCGTTTTGAACCGTAATAATGGCAATGGGAACGGTAAGGAAGTTCCGGATTTTGAGGATGGCGATTTTGGTGAATTTTAGTACGGTGGTCCCATGAAGTATGCCTATGGTTTAACAGAAAAATCATTTGCTAAATTACAGCGATTGGTGCATCGCTATTCCGGCATTAAACTGACCGAACAGAAAAAATCGCTGGTCATTGCGCGTTTGCAAAAAGTTTTGCGAAACCATGGATTCACGGATTTTGATGCCTATCTGCGCTATCTGGCTCAGGATGCTAGCGGAATGGCGCTGTCTATTTTGTTGAATCGCCTTTCTACCAATCACACCTATTTCAATCGCGAAGCCAAACACTTTGAATTTTTAAAAAAGCATGCTCTGCCTCCTTTAAGTCGGATGCTTACAAAAAATGGGGGGCGGGAAAAATTACGGGTCTGGTCCGCCGGTTGTGCTACTGGCGAAGAGGCCTACCAACTGGCTATGGAACTCGTCGAATTTTGGGGCTGGAATCTGGCTCAGAAGAGAAGCGCAGTGCTGGCAACCGATATCTCAACCGAAGCTCTGGAACAGGCGGTAAAGGGAGTTTACCAGACCGACAACGTTGCCAACTTACCCGCTCATTACGTTCGAAAATATTTTTTGAAACGGGACGCAAAGCATTACCAGGTTAAGCCAGCACTTAAATCATTAATCCTGTTCAAAAAACTGAATCTCAACCAGAATGACTTTCCGTTTAAAAACCGTTTTCATGTCATTTTTTGTCGCAATGTAATGATCTACTTTGATCAAAATACCAAAGAGCGTCTCTTACAAAAATTTCATCAATTCCTGGAACCCGGGGGATATTTGATGATCGGACATGCAGAAAGTCTGGCTCCACAGAATGCTTTGTTCCGATATCTGCAACCAGCCATTTACCAAAAAGGAGTTGCGCTTGCAGAAAATTAAGGTGCTGATCGTAGATGATTCGGCTCTGGTGCGGCAGGTATTGTCCAGAGGATTGCAACAGGACCCGATGATCCAGGTGGTAGGGGCGGCGGCTAACGGACTTCAGGCCAGACGGTTCCTTCAGCAATTAAAGCCCCACGTTTTAACTCTGGATGTTGAAATGCCAGGCATGAACGGAATTACTTTTTTAAAACAGTTAATGCGCCAAAATCCGCTGCCGGTCATTATGGTCAGCTCTTTGACCGAGAAAAATTCCCGCACAACTCTGGAAGCGCTCTATGCCGGGGCCATTGATATTGTGTTAAAACCGAGCCAGAACATTCGGAACGGGCTAAACAAGTTGCTTTCGGAATTGCGCCACAAAATAAAATCGGCTGCCAGAGCCAATGTCGGCCCTCTGGTTAAAAACCGTTTCCAGCCGACGACCCACACATTAAAATTGGATTGTTCTTTGAAAACAGAACGTACGGTGATTGCCGTTGGAGCTTCTACCGGGGGTACCGAAGCCTTGGGAACTCTGGTCAGCGCTTTGCCTGAGGAAACTCCGGGTATGGTCGTCGTTCAGCACATGCCTGCCGGATTTACGCGTCTGTTTGCTCAGCGCCTGAATGAACAGACCAGGATGTCCGTCAAGGAGGCCCAGAGCGGCGATCTCATCAAAAACGGTCAGGTGCTGATCGCTCCGGGCGATTACCATGTGCAGGTGGTGCGTTACCAGGGCGCCTATCGGGTAATCTGCCGTCGGGGAGAGCGGGTCAATGGGCACCGGCCCTCAGTGGAAGTGTTGTTTCGCTCAATGGCGCGTCATGTGGGGAGCAACGCCATTGGAGTCATGTTAACCGGCATGGGCCACGACGGGGCCGAAGCCATGGCCTTGATGCGCCAGGCCGGAGCGCGGACCGTGGCTCAGGATGAAGCGACCTCGGTTGTTTTTGGTATGCCAAAAGAAGCCTATTTGAGAGGAGGAGCCGAACGTTTGGCAGCCATTGAACGGATTCCGGAAATCATTAAAGCATACCTGGATGGAACGTTGTGAAAAGAGAGTTAATTTGTGGAGTAGGCGACATTGTGGTAACCAATCAACCCGAGGCGCAGATTAAAACCTTTGCCCTGGGCTCCTGTGTGGCCATCATTTTCTATTCAGAATCATTAAAGCTGGCTGCAATGGCGCATGTGGCTTTGCCCGATTCTTCCGTGAATCCGGAACGCGCCCGGCAAAAACCCGGCTATTTTGCCGATACGGCCATCCGAAGTGTGATCGATCGCTTAAAAAAAATGGGTGTGAAGAAGAACAGTCAGGTCTGGATTAAGTTAATTGGCGGGGCCAATATTCTTGATAAAAACGAAAAGTTTAACATTGGAAAACGAAATGTTCTGGCCATTAAAAAGCTCCTCTGGCGGTTTAAATTGGGCGCCATTGCCGAAGATGTGGGAAGCGATTACAGCCGGACAGTCACTCTAAATATGGAGGATGGAAAGATATGGATTACTTCTCCGGGGCAACCGCCGAAAATATTGTAACTTAAAAGACAGGAGGAAATATGGCTCAAGTGCTTATTGTGGATGATTCCAGTACTGCTCGGACATTAATCAAAAAGAGCATTGAAATTTGCGGACTTGAAAACATAACCTTTTTGGAGGCTGGCAATGGCCAGCAGGCCCTGAATTTGCTTCAGCAGAAACCAGTGGATGTGGTAATTACCGATCTCAATATGCCGGAAATGGATGGGACTTCATTACTCAAACGCATTAAAGCCTCTCCCCGGCTAAATCATCTTCCGGTTGTGGTCGTTACCAGCTTAAAAAATCAGGCATCAGAACAGATGCTTCTCCAAAATCATGCGTACGCGGTATTGCAAAAACCGCTTAAATTGCCGGAAGTGTACAAAATACTAAAAGGCATTCTGAATTAAGTAATGGATAAGGGGGATTAGTATGGAAGACGCACAAAAATTTGCCGCACTGGAAAAAGCCATAACACAATCGGCAGAGCAGTTGATTTTTCAGGATTTGTTGCAGGTTCGGCAAGAAGAATTACATCTGGCTTTCAGCAGCGATGATTATCAGGTTGTGGTCGATATCCTGGAACCCTTCCAGGCCAGGTTGTTTCTCTTTTTTTCAAAGGATTTTGCTAGGCAATTGGTAACGGAGATGCTGGGTGAACCGATCTCCCAGGATGAGCAGGTAATGGATGGCTTGAATGAATTGGGCAATACCATTGCCGGTCAATTTATGGCCAATCATATTCAAGAGAAAAGGTTTAGCATCGGATTGCCCCAGTGCAAAACAGGATTGGCCTCAGCTGCTGCTCCTTTTGACAGAATATTTACTTTTTATTTTGATGAAACCAGGATTGGCGCCTTCTTACAGGAACAAATTGACCCCATTCAGGAAAAATTTTCTTCTCAGAAGGAAATTTAAAAGCCGGTGAAGGCCATTTCAGTGCTTTACAAACGGTTTCATTAAATGGCACATTTTTTGAAGCAGTAATCCAAAAACGAGGTATGGCAATGATTGAAGAGAAACGTGTGTTATTTGTAGAAGATTCGCCAACCATGCGCCGGATTATTGCCAATTCATTAAAACAACTGGGCATCAACCATTTTGAAGAAGCAGAAAATGGCGTGGATGCTCTGGAAAAATTACAGGAACAAGAATTTGATCTGTTGATGACCGATTGGAATATGCCGGAAATGAATGGCCGTGAATTGGTCGAGCAGTTACGCAAAATGGAGCGTTTCAAAGAATTACCGATCCTGATGGTTACCACACGTGGAATGGAAGAAGATGTTTTAACAGCTATAAAGTTAGGTGTTAATGCCTACATAGTAAAACCGTTTACACCGGAAATTTTAAGCAAAAAAATACATGATATTTTTAGTCAGAGATAACAGGGAGGAGCCATGGAGCAAGCTCTGGGGGTGGATGAATTGTTGTTAAAAATCGAAAAACTAAAGTTGTCTGCCAGGGTAGATTCCCAAACGATCCCCATTCTCGATGATCTTTTTCAATTTGTTAAAGATATCATCCCACTCATGTTAGAAATCAATGCCTTTATGAGAGAAGGAAAGAACAAAGTGCCCACTGCTACAGAAAATCTGACCAATGTTTCCAGAACGACCGAAATGGCTACCCAGGAGGTGATGGATCATCTGGAACATATCATCGAAGAGTTAGAAATGGTTAAAACAACGCTTTTGAACCAGAGTGCGGTTAAACCGATTGCCCAAAAAATTCAAGCCATCCAGAATGAAGCACAGGACATATTTTACAGTTTCCAGTTTCAAGATATTACCACGCAGCAACTGGAATATGTTAATCGCATTCTGAAGGCTATTTATAGTAAGTTTCTTTACTTTTTCCAGTCTTCGTTGCGGATTAAAGGCAACAGTATTTTAGGGCAGGATGTGATTGACGCCATTGAAAAGGAATTGAGTAAGGGAGAAATAAATGCCTTCTCAGAACACACAGAAGATACCGTAAGAACCAGTCAGGTATCTCAGGAGCACATTGACAAATATTTTAAATAATTGGAAGAGGAATGATTATGGAGAATGAGAGCTCATTCAGCAGGGATCAGAGCAAGGTGTTTCAGGCTAAAAGTGGTTTAAACCCCATACGAAATAAAATAATCAAAAAAGATCAGGTTGTTGTCCATTCCAAACGAAGAATTGAACACGCTTTTCGTGTTTCTGAAACCCAACATGATGGAAAAATCACGCCGGTATTCAACGATGATGACCTGATTGGCATTATTTATGAATGTAGTTGTGGTAAAGTTGCGCAAATTTTGTTCGATTTTGAAGAAGCAAGTGAATCACAAAGACATGCAGCAACAGGTTAATCGTTTTGGAAAAGATCAAGTTAACGCTCAGTAAGGATGAACTTTCTGCCTATGTAACAATCCCTATAAAGGGCGCCACCTTTCCGCACAGGCAGGAATTGTTACAGGCCATTGAACAAGCCGGAATCAAAAAAGGGCTTTTGTGGGATCAAATTGACGATATCCTGAAAAAGCGCGAGCCCGTTTACGAAAAATTGATTGCCAGAGGTCAACCTCCGGTTAAAGGTCGGGATGCCCGCCTGATCTGGGAAATAGCCATTAAAGGTCAGGGACAGGCGCATGATGCTCCTGAGGAAGATGAAACGCGAATTGATTTTAAAAAGGCGCTAACCTTTGTTCCGGTCCAAAAAAATCAATTACTGGTTCGTAAAGAGCCAGCCACAAAAGGCCAGGATGGAGTAACTGTTACCGGAAAGAACATTGCCTCAGACGGACAGGATATTCCGCTTCCTGCCGGAAACAACACCGTGCAATCCGATGATGGGCTTGAGCTTAGGGCGGCCATTGATGGCTCGGCTTATTTGCAAAGAGGGCTGATTCATGTCGATCAGGTGTTGAATATTCATAGCGATGTAAATTACGGTACGGGCAATATCAAATTCAATGGCCCGGTCATCATCGATGGCGATGTGCGTTCTGGTTTTAAGGTAGAAGCGCGTGATTCCATTGTCATCAATGGAAGTGTTGAAGCAGCTCACATCTATTCTCAACAGGGAGATATTACCATAAAATACGGGGTTGTGGGTAAAAAACGGGCTAAAATCTTGGCTGCCGGAAATTTAGCCTGTGGTTTCATTCAGGATGCCACTGTGGGCGTACGGGGCGATGTCCTGGTTTCGCGTTACATAATCAATTCCCATGTGTCCGCCGGAGGTAAGGTTGTGGTAAAAGAAAAAGAGGGCCAGATCCGAGGGGGGAGCATTACATCCGAAAAAGGGATTGAAGTTAAGACGGTGGGCTCAGACAGAAATATTTACACAGAATTAAAGATTTTCTCGGTAGCTGGCAACAGTTCGCAAAAAAAATTATGGGAACTAAGCCGCCTGAGAACCGATCTGGCGCTTCGTTTGTCCACACTCGAAAAACGGTCCAAATTTTTACAGATTCTAAAAAAACAGGTTAAGCAAATTTCCGAAGAAAAGATTCTGGAAATGCAGTTCATCGAGCAGGAGATCAAACGATTGAAATCTCGTCTGGTTCAACTGGACGATGAAGAAATTTTATTGCAAAAAGAGGCCTCGAAAGAACGGTTGAAGAAAGAGATCATTGTGCAGGAATGCCTTTATCCCAATGTACACATTGATATCAATGGGGTGGGCTTTCATTCCGATGAAACATTAAATAGCGTGCGTATCTATCGTTTAAAAGATGAATTAATTGTGGAATCGCTTAAAAAGGTTGAAGATCAGGGATACGATGTTTTCATCCCTACTAATTAAAAGAGACCGAGGTTACAATGACCAATAAAAAGATAGACATAAGTGAAGTGGCCATTCAGTTGAGCGAAGTGGTCTCGCTGATTAATCAGGTAACGGATTTTGGCGTTGCCCTGGATATGATTCTGGATACTCTTGTGGAATATTTTAAAATTCCGCATGTGGGTATTGCCAGGTTCAAAGAAGAAGAAGAGCGTTTTGTGATTGTTAAGAGCCGGAATTTTGATGAAACATTTAAAGAGAGATTACATTTTAATCTCCTGACCCCGATCAACAATTTCATTATTCGCAAAGAACGTCCCTCTGTATTTCGCAATATTGGAGAAAAAATTAAAATTGGAGATGAAGTACATCCTCTTCCCAAAGCCATTAAAACCCTGTACATGTTTCCATTGAGATTTCATGAACAAATTAACGGTTTCCTTATTTTTCATGTCTATGAGGGCGAAAACGATCCATCGCTATCCACGACCAATATATTGACGGTGTTTAGTAATTTGGTCGCTCCGATCTTTCATGTATTTGGCCCGCTAAAAAGACATCGCCGCGGCCTGGAAAATATCATCAGCAAGATCATTAAAGACCGCATCCATGAGGCGAGGTTAGGGTTGGTGCCTGTTTCTTTTGCCATTTTCCGCTTGCAATTCTGGCATGAAATGTTGTCTTCTGTGGCCTTAAATGATGTCGTCCAGAGTTATCAGGCAATCTTTGAGGAAAAGCTTGGCAAATTGGGCGATGTCATCTGGCTGACCCTGGACACCGCCTTTTTCATTTTCCCTAATGCCGATCTGTTTACCATTGAAAGCCTGTGCAGCAGCCTGAAGGAGCAAGTGGAAGGACAATTTGCAAATCAGTCCGATAGTATCCAAATCGCATTGAAATATGTTTCCATAAACTATCCGCAATCCGGTAAGGAGGGCTACGAGATCATTAATCAGCTATGGTTGCGTCTTTTCGATGAATTGCGTACCAATAGCCTGGTCAATCATTAAAAATCATTGCCAACAGACGAACAATAAAGCAGAGAGGCAATTAATTTTTGAGGTAACAGGTGTTTAAAGAAAAATCCATTTTAATTGTTGACGATGACCCTGCCATTGTTGAGATGATCTCCGAAGGCCTACGGGAACATCAGTTCAAGGTTCTGACCGCAGCAGACCCTGAGCAGGCACTGTTACGCGCCCAAAATGAATCACTTGGCCTGGCCCTTTTAGACCTTGATCTCGGCTACCAGAGGATGAATGGTATTGAACTGGGCATCAAGTTGTTAGAAAGGTTTCCCGATTTGATTGTGGTTATCATGACCGGTTACCATAATATCAAATACGCCATTCAGGCCATGCGCGAATTTTCATTCCATTACATGATTAAACCCTTTCGCATTGATCAAATTATTTCTCTGTTTGAAAGAGCCTCGTATGAATTAGAACTCAAATCAGAAAACCAACAATTGAAAGAGCAAATCAAGCGCTTAAAGGAGGAAATTCAGCGTCTCAAAAAGATATTGAAGGAAATTCGTCCCGAGGAAGCCAGCCGGTCTGTGGCCGCTAAAGAGAAAGAATTACGCCAAAAATTAAAGAATAAACAAGCGCTTCATTCTTATCAGCAACAAAAGCAATAATTGCTCGCCGTTTCTAAAGAATCGTCTAAATTTACCGATAGCTAACACAACAATGAATTTTAATCGTGCCAGGAAATCATCTTTAAAAAATGTAGAAAAACGCTATCAGGGCAAGAACAATTCGATTTTGTCTTGTTTCGCAGAAATAAATAGATTGACCTGGCCCGAAGTCAAAACGCTTTACCATAGCCAGGATTTAAATCAAACACGATGCCGTGAATAAAGAAAGTTTAACCGAGTTACTTTTTGATAAGGATGTCAGGAACGTGGAGGCCCATGGAGCAGAATAAAATTCTTGTGGTTGATGATGACGCCCATTTAAGACTGGTCCTGCAGGAGACACTCAAATCGTGCGGTTACCAGGTACTCATTGCCGCTTCGGGTAACGAAGCGCTCAAAATTTTGGATGAACATAAGGTAGATTTGCTGATTACCGATTTAATGATGCCAGGCATTAAAGGGGGGGAGCTTGTTGGTCTGGCCAAAGAAAGGCAGCCCCATATTGGAGCCATTGTTATTACCGCCTATGGCACTATCGAACGCGCCGTAGAATCCATGCAAAACGGCGCCTATGATTTTATTACCAAACCCTTTTCCATCAATCAGATTGAATCCCGCGTAAAACGCTATTTTGAGTTCCGCAATTTACAGAAAGAAAATACTTCTCTCAAAAAGAAATTAGAACGATACAAGGCTAACTTCAAACTGATTGGCCAGAGTGAATCCATTAAAGAGGTTCTGGAACACATCGATATTGTGGCCAATAGCGATGCCACAGTATTTATTCGGGGAGAGAGTGGTACCGGTAAAGAATTGATTGCCCAGGCTATCCATGATCGCTCGGATCGTGCCGATAAGCCGTTCCGCAAAATCAATTGTGCTGCGGTTCCGGAAACGCTATTTGAAAGTACATTGTTTGGACATGAAAAAGGCGCCTTTAGTGGCGCTTACCGACAGCAAAAAGGTATTTTTGAAGAGTGTAATGAAGGCACCATTCTGCTGGATGAAATCAGCGAAATACCTTATGCGCTGCAAGCCAAACTGTTGCGTGTTTTGCAAGAGATGAAAATAACACGCGTCGGAAGTACGGAAGAGATTCCCGTGGATGTGCGTGTAATTGCCACGACCAACAGAAATATTGATGAATTGATCAATTCCGGAAAATTCAGAGAAGACCTGTTTTTCAGATTGAATGTTTTCCCCATTACCCTGCCGCCTTTGCGTGAGCGCAGGGAAGACATTCCACTACTCATCAATCACTTTCTGTCCGCATATAAAAAGAAGTATAAATTTGAGAAAAAAACCATAGCCCCTTCTTTGATGACACGTATTATGGAGTACGACTGGCCGGGGAACGTACGGCAGTTACAACACATGCTGGAAAGGGCTGTTCTGTTTTCCGGTAAGCAGGAAGTGATCAGCGAAAAACATTTTAAATTTGAGGAAGAGGGAGCCAGAACTCCTGCGGGCAGTGATAATGGAAGCGTAGAAGTCATGCCTCTGGCCGAGATGGAAAAGCGATTGATCTTCGCCGCTTTAAAAAAGACCAATAATCATAAAACTAAAGCAGCGGATCTATTAGGCATTACCGTTCGCACGCTCAGAAATAAATTGAACGAATATAAACAACAAGGATGGGTAGACGAATCATGAATCGAATTGAGACCGTTCCTTCCGGAGAATTTTTTGTAACGCGTAAGACGGATATCAGTGCTCAGGCCTTTTTAGGAAGTTGCGTTGGCCTGGTTATTTTCGATCCCGAGTCTGAGGTGGGCGGATTGTACCATATCTTATTGCCCGAGCCATCGAGTGTTGTTAGTGTGCCCGATCCTAAAAAGTATGCCAGCACAGGTTTGCCTCTCTTTCTGGCCGAGCTGGAAAAAGTCGGCGCTCATCCTGAAAACATGAAGGCCTATCTGGCTGGCGGCGCTTTGATGGGAGATGTTTCCGAAATGGACCTTGCTTTCGATTTTGGGGGACGTACCTCCGAATTGGTTGAACAATTCTTGACCGAACAGCAAATTGAGTTAGTGCAGGAAGAAACAGGCGGCTACTTTGGCTACAAAATGACCGCCGATTTCCTGAATTTTAAAGTGGATATCAGTCTAACCGGCTCTAATTTCATGCAGCGCCGCAGACATGATGTGATTCCCGAACTGAAGAGCATTGATGAAGTAATTCATAAAATTAAACCCATCCCCCAAATTGCACTAAAGGTCATTCGCATGATTCATGCTTCCGAGGTGTCTATGGCCGCTATCGGTAAAGAGATCAGGCAGGATCAGGTATTAACGGCCAAAATCATCAACTTGTGTAATTCAGCCTATTTCAATCCCAAAAACAGAATCGATACCATCGACGAAGCGGTTGTCATGCTGGGGGAACGACGTATTTTGTTGCTGACCTTTTCCATTTTTACCGAATATTATTACAAAGATGCGGACAATGGTTATTCTTTGTGCAAAGGCGGCCTGTTTCAACATGCGCTGGGCGTGGCCAAAGCGGCTGAAGAGATTGCCCGCGAAACCCGTAAAATTGAAAGCGAACTGGGTTACACGGCCGGCTTGTTACACGATATTGGCAAAATTGTTCTGGATCAATGGGTTGATCACTTTTATCCCATGTTCTACCGTAATCTTTACAGCGACCAGAAGCTCTCGTTGGTCGAGGTGGAACGCAAAGTATTCCACGCCGACCATACCGAGGCCGGAGCTAAACTGGCCAAATTGTGGGAGCTTCCAGAACGCCTGGCCTACGCCATTGAATTTCATCATCAGCTTGATCAGTTCGATGCCTATCCGGATTTGATGCACATCATTAATCTGGCCAATTTACTGGTTAGTTATTTTAAATCGGGATTGGTGCTCAACAAATTTGAAGAACAGAACTTGATGGCTTCCGTTCAGCATCTTGGACTGACTTCGGACCAGATACTGAACATCCTGGAGCGCATCCCTTTTAACAACCTGCACTCTTTCTCTGAACAATTGCAACAATAGTCCATCTGAATCCCACGATTTTTTACGAGAGCCTTGTACTTTCATTTCAACAGACAGGGCTCTTTTTTTATGTGCATTCCACGCTTTTTTGCATGGATTTTTGAACGCAGGGAAATAATTAATTGTAGTAAAGGAAATATTTTCCCCCAATCCCTTTCTCCGTTCAAATCAATCCGGACGATCAGATAAGTCGAATGTTTTCTAATCCTTTAAAAAACAATTAGTAAAGGTCATTGTTCTGACGCTTCAGAATCCTCTGGCAAAAATTGGCACACGGCTTGTATTAATGAAAGCGGAGGTGAAAGATGAAAGTATTTGAATTACAGAATGTAAATCTACTCAAGAAATCATTGGATGTGTACACCAGGCAACATGAGGCCATTGCCCAAAATATCGCCAATGCCAATAATCCCAACTACCGGAGAGTTAATACCGATTTTTCTTTGGAACTGAAGGCGCGTCTGGAAGGCAGTTTGAAAACCGATAAGGCATGCCACATTGCCACGCCTACGCCTGTGCAAAGCAAAGTAAAAGAGAGCGACAGCGCGCAAAAAGAGGTGGATCTGACCCGCGAAATGAGTGAGCTGGCCATCAATCAAATCCGCTTTGAATTTGCCAGCAAGGTGTTGGGCAATGTGTATCGAATGCTTGGAGCAAGTATTACCGGACGTACACAATAGGAGTGAAAAGCCATGAAGACCAATGGAATTCTTTCAGCCATTAAATGGACCATGTCCGGGCTTAATAGTCAGGTGCGCAAAATGGATGTTATTGCGGAAAATATCGCCAATGCGGAGCGCGCCCCGGATAAAAACGGTAAACTCTACCACAGAAAGATGGTGGTGGAAGAAAAGGGAAGTCGCATACGCCGCCCCGAGTTTTTAAATCAGCTCTCCATGAAATTACGCAAGGGATCTAAAAATCATCTGCCAGCCATGCTGGAAACGGATGGCCCTCTGAAGGCCAAACCCGGTCAGCCTTTAAAAGCCCGGATTGTGGAGGTTAAAGGTGAAAAATTGGTCTACAATCCCGGCCATCCCCGAGCCGATGAGAATGGCTACGTGCGCATGCCCAATGTCAATATTGTGGAGGAAATGGTGGATCTGATTTCTTCTTCGCGCGCCTATGAAGCCAATACCACGGTTCTGAATGCAGCCAAGAAAATGGCTAAACAGGCACTCAACATTTAGGTGGAACTATGAAGATATCATCCAATAATTGGTCCGTCAAACATTTGGAAAAAACGTATCAGCAGGTCAGCCCGGCTGTTAAAAAAACCGAGGTCGCCAAACCTGCTGAGCGTCTGGCAAATTGGACCGGCATCAAAGGTTTGAAAAAAAACAAAGCCTTGATGCCAGCCGACATTTTAAGCAAGGAAGAAAAGATGACTTTAAAACGACTTTTTGAACTGGATACCACCTTTGCCTTTTATGGCAAAGCGAACGGACAAACATCTCTGTCTGGAATGTTACTGGATGTAACAGGTTAAGGAGACAAATTATGGCTGGAATTAACAAATTACAAAGTGTCAATATTCGGGAATTGCAGGGACGCGCTTCATCACCCCTGGAAAAAGACAGTAAAAAAGGCGACCAGATCAAAAGCTTTGGCGACACCATCAGCGAGTTTGTCAAGGCGGTTAATGACTCTCAGAAAAATGCAGCCCAGGAAGTGGCCGACGTTATCCAGGGACGATCCGAAAATTTACACCAGGCCATGGCTACGCTGGAAGAAGCCAAGCTCAGCTTTCAATTAATGCTGGAAGTGCGCAACAAACTCCTCGAATCGTACCAGGAATTATCACGCATGCAGGTGTGAGCTAACTAATAGCGGGAGAATAGGTAAATGAACCAGGTAGCTGGAAAACTCTGGCAAATATTTCAGCAATATTCATTGAAGCAAAGAATGATTATCAGCACTGTATTGCTGGCTTTCATTTCTGCATTGATTGTTCTCATTTTGTGGGCCAATCGCACGGAATACGGTTTACTGTTTGCCAATTTAAATGCCTCGGCAGCCAGTTCTATTGTCAGCGATTTACGTGAATCCAACATTCCCTACCGCATTGAAGACGAAGGAAAAAGCATCTACGTTCCCAAGGAAGCGGTGGCCGAATTGCGTTTAAAATACGCCCAGGCCGGCTATCTCAAAGATACCATTACCGGTTATGAACTTTTTGAAAACAATAAGATGGGTATGACTACCTTCATGCAGCGCTTAAATATGAAACGGGCGCTGGAAGGTGAATTGATGCGCACCATCAATCAGTTCGAAGAAGTGCAGAGCTCACGGGTGCATTTAGTCATTCCGGAGGACCGACTTTTTGAAGAGAACAAAAAGGGCAGCGCTTCGGTAGTGCTTAATTTAAAACCTGGCGCTGAACTGAACAATCTGCAACTCCGCGGCATCGCCTCTTTAGTGGCCAATAGTGTGGAGGGCATTGAGCCGGAAAATGTAGTAGTAATGGATTCACGTGGCGACGTTTTGCTGGAAGGCAAAAAAGAAGATAATCTGTTAACCAATGTCAGTAGTCAGTACCAGATGCAACAGGCCATCGAGAAAGCCTTGCAAGAAAAAGTCAAAAGCATTGTGGGGGGCATTGTAGGACAGGACAACGCCGTGGTGAAAGTGACTGCTGAGCTGGATTTTGACCAGATTGAACGAACGCGCGAAGAATATGATCCGGACAGTAAAGTCCTCTTAAGCCAGGAAGAATACACCGAATCTTCCAATGATCAGGTGGATTCCACCAATAATTACACTGTACGCAAAGTGACTTCCAATTACGAGTTGAGTAAGACCATTGAACGCTATGTTTCCAATTCCGGAAACATTAAACGACTGGCAGTGGCTGTGCTGGTCAACGGCAAGTACAATAAGGAAGTGGGGGAAGATGGCAAGGTAACTCTCAGCTATGCGCCCAGGAGTGAGGAAGAGCTGAATCAGATAGCGGCGCTGGTCAAAAGTGCCGTGGGATTTAATGAGGATCGCGGTGACGTGGTCGAAGTCCAGAATATGCAATTGGTCAATCACCAGCCTGAGGTTAAAGAGCCCAAACTCATCGATCAAATCGGCTTCGATTTCTGGCAACAATTAATTACTTACGGTTTGGTAGCCCTGGGATTGTTATTAGGATTCATTTTACTACGCAATTTACTGAAGACCAGCATCAATAACCTGATCGTTCCTGGTCCGGAAGGAGCGCCTGCATTGGCCAGCGGCGCAGCTTCGGAAAAGCAGCAAATCGCTTCGCCGGAAAAGGAAGGCCAGGCAACAGCCGAGCTTACAGGTAGCGTCAGCGTTGAAGAACCTCCGGCTCTGCCGGCCGACCTGTTCATGAAAAAGCTGAGTCCGGAAGCACGGGCCAAATTGATGGCCAATGATAAAATGACGAATGAAGTGTACCAGTTCGTCAGTGAAAAACCCGACGATGCGGCTAAGTTGATCAGAACATGGCTAATTGAAGACAATAAAAGGTAATAAACCATGGCAGAAGTAGTAAACACAAGAAAGAAAATTTCGCCTGTTCAGAAGGTCGCTTTATTGATGATTGCGCTCGGCGTGGACAAAGCTTCCAACCTTCTTAAAAATTTAAGAGAAGACGAAGTGGAAAAAATTTCACTCGAAATGGCCCGCCTGCAAAATGTACCGGCCGAAATGGTCAGTCAGGTCATCGTCGAGTTTTACGAAATGATGATGGCCAACAAATTCATTGTTCAGGGAGGGATTGATTACGCTAAAGAATTGTTAGAGTCGGCCTGGGGGAAAAAGAGGGCGGAGGAAGTTATTAAGAAGGTGGAAGCAGAGACGGAAGTAAGCGCTTTTTATTTGTTACAAACGGTTGACGACAAACAGCTACTCAACTTTTTACAAAACGAGCATCCGCAAACGGCGGCTCTGATCCTTTCCAATCTCAAACCACGACAGGCGGCGGCCATTATTTCTGAAATGCCGGAAGAAATGCAATATGAAATTGCCTATCGCATTGCCACCATGGAAAAGACCTCGCCCGAGTTGGTGGAAGACATTGAAAATGTACTGCGAGAGCAGTTAGGCAATCTGTTTGGCGGCAATCTGAGCAAAACGGGCGGCGTAGAAACCGTGGCCGAAATTCTGAATTCGGTGAACCGGTCAGCCGAAAAGAACATTTTGACCAATTTGCGGGAACGCGATGCGCACCTGGCAGAAGAAGTCACCAATCTCATGTTCCTGTTCGAAGATATTGTGCATCTGCCCAATGCCACCATTCAGCGCATTCTGAAAGAGATTGATTCCAAGACATTGGCCCTGGCCCTAAAAGCGACCAGCAATGAATTAAAAGAACGCATTTTCAAGAACATGTCCGAAAGGGCGGCCAAGATGTTAAAAGAAGAGCTGGATTACCTGGGCCCTGTTCGCATTAAGGATGTAGAACAGGCGCAAAAGGAAATCCTGGAAGTCGCCCGTCGCCTGGAAGAGCAGGGCGAGATTATGCTGGTCAGAGGCGAAGAAGAAGAATTGATTGAGTAAGGAAAATTCCCATGTTACAATTCAGAATTAAAGTTAAAAAACCGGTTAAAAATATTGAGTCCAAACTTTTTGACACACGAGCGAACAACGAGAGTGGCGCTGCGGATCAGAAAAAAACAGCGGCTCTGGTTGAAACGCAAAAAATCAAGATTTTAAAAGATCGCATCAAGATACTGGAGCTGGAATTACAACGGGCGCGGGAAGAATCGTTTAAAGCCGGTTATGAAGAGGGCAAACAAAATACGCTGCGCGTAGCCAACGAGCGCATTGCGGAAGCCCGAGAGGAAATTGAACGCGTAAGGAAAGAATTTAAGGAGTCTCTGGAAAAAGTTGAAAAGCCTTTGCTGCGCCTGGCCAAGGAGATCGCGGCCAGAGTACTGGATATGCAGCTAACTTTAACCGAAGAGCACGATCGGATTTTACTGGACCAGTTGCGCAAAATGTTGCGCGAGGTGCAGAATGAAAAGCAAGTTAATGTAGAAGTTCATCCTATGCTCCTGCCCGATCTCAAGAGCTCAGACATCAAGGAAGAGCTGCATTTACCCAGAGAGATGGAACTGACTTTTGTGGAAGGTAAAAATTTAAAAAAGGGCGAGGCTTTTATTACCACCAAACAATTTTACGTAGATGGAAAATTTGATGCACAGATAGAAGAATTGGCCAATCAGCTGATTCATGAGGAAAAATAGCCATGCTGACCTTACAGGAACGATTTGAACGGCACATTGAGCGCATTTTTGAGATGAACCCCATTGCCGTGGATGGCAAGGTCAAAAAGATAACCGGGGTGGTCATCGAAGCCACAGGCCGCAATGGAAGCCTGGGCGATGTTTGCGAAATCTTTACCAGGCAGGGACAAAAAATCAAGGCCGAAATTGTGGGCTTTAAAGATGAGACCATCTTATTGATGCCCCTTGGTGAGACCCTGGGGGTAGCCACGGGCAGCCGCGTTAAACGTTCGCCTGTGCCTTTAAAGGTTCCTGTGGGCGATATGCTTTTGGGGCGTGTTCTGGATGGATTGGGCAATCCCATGGATGGGAAAGGCCCCATTATTTCCAAGCAATTCCGCCCGGTGTTCAATTATCCCCCCAATCCTTTGAAACGTAAGCGCATCAACACGCCTTTGACTACCGGCATACGCGCTATTGACGGTTTGATTACCCTGGGTAAAGGTCAACGTGTGGGAATCTTTGCCGGCAGTGGCGTAGGGAAATCTGTTTTATTGGGCATGATGGCCCGCTACACCAATGCCCATGTAAACGTCATTGCTTTAATCGGTGAGCGGGGACGTGAGGTGCGGGAATTCATCGAAAGAGACCTGGGGGAAGAGGGCTTAAAGCGTTCGGTGGTTGTGGTTGCCACTTCGGATCAGGCGGCCACGGTGCGCATTAAGGCTTCGTTAATTGCTACAACCATAGCCGAATATTTTCGCGACCGCGGGCTGGATGTTTTACTGCTGATGGATTCTCTGACGCGTGTGGCCATGGCTCAGCGGGAAATCGGCCTGGCCATCGGCGAACCGCCAACTACAAAAGGCTACACCCCTTCTGTGTTTGCTTTGATGCCCCGTCTATTGGAACGCGCCGGCAATTCGGAGGCCGGAAGCATTACCGGGCTGTACACGGTGCTGGTAGAAGGTGGAGACCTGGACGAGCCGGTCAGTGATACGGCCCGTTCCATTCTCGATGGGCACATCGTGCTTTCGCGGCGCATTGCCACCCGCGGCCACTTTCCGGCGATCGATGTGCTGGAAAGCGTGAGTCGTTTGCGTAATGAAGTGATTAGCCCCCAACAGAAGGCATTGATTCAAAAAATTCTGGAGATCATGGCCATTTACCGTGAATCGGAAGATCTGATCAATATTGGCGCCTACAAAAAGGGCACCAATCCGCAACTCGATGAGGCCATCGAAAAAATCGATGCCATCAACGAGTTCCTTAAGCAAGAAATTGACGAAAGCTCAACCTTTGAGCAGACATTGGAAGCAATGCAACATTTGGTGTAAGGTACCATGGCCCGATTAAAAAATTTTAGATTGCAAAAGGTTCTGGAATTTAAAGAACATTTAGAATCGATGGGAAAGCTGGAATTGCACAAAGCCCGCAGCAAACAGGTAGAAGCTGAGAAAGAGATGCATCGGTTGCTAAAAACAAAAGACGACCTGTTGCTCCAGACTGAGGAGCAGTTTGACAGGCAAGACAGAGTCGATCTGAACGATCTCAAATTGCGTTTCAGCTATCTGGATCAGCTGCAGCACTCCATTGAACACATAAACCAAACGGTTCAGGATCTGAAAAAAGAGGTGGAGCAAAAGCGCAAAGAACTGAATAGCGCCGTCCAGGAACGAAAGATCATCCAGACTTTGAAAGATCAGTTTAAGGACAGGCAAAAGCAGGAAATAAAAAAGGCCGAAAACGGGGCGATCGATGAAATTGCCATCCGCAAAAAGTCAGACGCGAATCAGGAAGGAGCGTAATCCATGGTTCGGGCACTGATTTTCAGCACAATAAGTTTGCCGATCATGGTTCTGGCCATTGTGGGCGCCTTATTTTTGATTAAGCCCATGCCCAATCAACCTGCGCAGACCGCTGTCAAACCAATTTCCAGAAAGGAGAGGCGCCTGCAGATCAAAGCCCACACCATGGATGATTTTTTAAATAAACGATGGGCCGATGTGCGGCACACACTGGACAGCCTGTTTACCGAAATCGATATTTTAAATGATTCCCTGCGCAAGCAGGCCCTGGTAAGAGACAGTCTGGAACAACAGCTTGTGCTGCTGCAATTCAACCTGGAACAATCCAGAAAGGAAATCGAGGGATTGCAGCAAAAATTGGTTTCTGCCGGGCAGCAACAAAAGCGTATTAAAGACCTGGCCAAAACGCTTTCCGGCTTAAAGGGGAAAAGTCTGGCCAATATTGTGGCTAAAATGAAAGACGATGCTTTAATTCAAATTTATCAACAGATGAGTGCAACGGCAAAAAAAAACTTAATGGCAGGTTTACCGCCTGATCGGGCCGCAGCCATCGCACAAAAAATGTTAAAAAATTAGTTGGGTGCAGCATGAAGAATTTTAACTTCAGTCCAATTGAATCCGTTGAAAAGGGATTTACCAAAGGTGTTCGAGGAAGAGCGAAAGGAGCGGCTGCTTCCGGCGTTCCTCTGCCCTGGAAAGAGGAGAACAGCCCATTCTTCCATTTGTGGTCAAAGCAGCAACAAAAGACTGAAACCATTCAATCTTCCAGGTCGCCTATTGTAATCCCGGTGAACAGGACTGCGGCCCGATTTTCACAGGATTCTGCTGTTGACCCTGTCAAAAGCGCCGGGGTTAACAGGAAAGCGGAGGAACAAAAGACCCCAAAGAACGCTTCGACTAAAGCGCAGGCTGGGTCTGGAAAGGCCTTGCTGGAGTTTGTTTTGCCCATCCCGCCTGCATCAGTCGCAGATCATTCCGCCGTGGAACAGACAAAAGGCCAGACTGTGCAGGAACAACTGTTGCTGAAACTGGTACAGGCGGCGCTGAACAGCCGGCAAATGCAAACGCAGTTAGATGGCCTATCGCCAAAAATTTTGAAAGTTAACGTAACCTTCAGGGGCGGGGAATCTGCATTCCGTCTGTCTGGCCTGATGCCGGGCAAAACAAGCGCATTGAAGGTTTCTGCAGGCCAGGGTAAGCTGGCGCATTCTGCTGCCATGATCAACGCAGCGGATCAGGCCCCTGCTGTTTTGCAATCTAAAGACGCTCAGGTAAAGAGTAGCAGCCTTCTGTTCAAAAATTTTTCCGGTCTGATGTGGCAGCCCGTAGAAAATGCGCAGGAAATGGAACAGATTGCTCAGCAATTAAAAGGAAGCGCCATCCGGGAAATTAATCTGCAGTTGAAACCAGCCGCATCGAACGTGTTCGAAGTTAGCTTCGATGCCGCAGAACAGAAAAAAAGCGGGGTGGATGCACTACGTCAGAATTTCAAAGTGGAGAAAAATGGAGTTGCGTCGTCCAAATCTGCGCCAATAAAAGGCCAGATCAAGGCCGCGGGCCAGGAAGTTCGTTCTTTAAAAAACACAATAAACCTTAAA
This sequence comes from Caldithrix sp., assembly GCF_056497305.1. NCBI lineage: Bacteria > Pseudomonadati > Calditrichota > Calditrichia > Calditrichales > Calditrichaceae > Caldithrix > Caldithrix sp. The sequence continues at coordinate 27,866 of NZ_JBSMDE010000202.1, forward strand.
GCAGCGGAACCCATGGGCGCTTTTCAGGAAAATGAACCCGAAGCCGCGGTGCCACAGTCCGATGCTGAACCTCAAACCATTGTATTAAAGGTTCAGGCTCAGGAAGGGGCAGGTCAAAAAGCGGTTGAGGGAGTAGCACAAAACACACAAGTGAAGTTGCTCGGGGTGCAGATTCATCAGCTGGCTCAGGCCTCAAGCTCAACGCCCCATGGCCAGACCATGGGGCTGGTAAAGGGCGCGCCCGCCGGTTCGAACATGGGGCTTTTTGTGGCAAGGATTCAAGAGATGGTCGATCAGGCTCAGAACATGAAGCTGCGCAGCGGGCAAATACGCATGAGTTTGGAAGACACGCCCATGGGCAAAGTGGACCTGAAATTTCAGCGGAGTGAGCATCAGTTAACCGTCGTGGTAGAGAATGAACAGGTGCGTCATGAACTGCTTCGTCTGGCGCCGATCATTCAAAACCAGCTGGCGGAAAAGGGAATTGTGCTCCAGAGTTTTCAGGTGAATGTGGGGCACTTTGAACAATCCACTTCGGGAAGACAATCATCGGAAAAAAGAAACCATTCATTGGCTTCAAGCAATGGAGGAAAGGAGATCGAACATGAATCGCAATCCACCGTAAACAACCGGAAATTTGGTTACAACACAATGGAAATAACCGTTTAGGAGGTAAAATCATGGCAGACATGATTCAATCCATTACCAGCGCGCAACAATCCGGCGTTACTCAGCAGAGCTCGGGGACCAGTAATGTGGAGATGGGCAAATATGAATTTTTGCAGTTGCTGGTCACGCAATTAAAAAATCAGGACCCGCTTTCCCCCATGAAGGGGCAGGAGTTTGCGGCCCAATTGGCCCAGTTCAGTTCGCTGGAGCGCCTGATGGACATCGACAGCAGCCTGCAGCAGGGCATGGACGCGGACATGATGCTGGCTCAAACCATCAACAATACCATGGCTACCAACTTTATTGGAAAAGAGGTGCTGGCCTACGGTAATTCGTTGCCCCTGCTGGCTGGTCAGAGCGCACCCATCAGCTTTGAGGTGCCGACTGATGTGAAAGAGGCGACCATTGAAATTTACGACGCCAACGACAATTTGGTGCGCACCATTAAAGTTACCGAGCTGGAAGGCGGACGGCACACCCAGGATTGGGACGGTCTGGACGAAAACGGCAATGTTTTAAATGGCGGAACGTACCATTTTAAGATTCAGGCCGTGGATGAACAGGACAATCCGGTTACCGTGCAAACTTTTACGCGGGGCATTGTCTCGGCTGTAAAATATGAACAGGGGCAACCCGTGCTGGTCGTCGATGGCAAAGAAATTTACTTTGGCGATGTGGTTCAGATAGGCTGAAGAGGTGCGCCATGAAAGTATCTGAATTACAACTGCAACAGGGGCTCCGACCCGTAAAGCCTGTTGGCCAGAGCGGGCAGGAACAGCAAAAAAGCCTAAAAGCGGCTGACGTCTCTTTTGGCAATGTGTTGCACCGTAAACTGCAAATCCAGACGGGATTGAAGTTTTCGGCACACGCCATGAAAAGACTGGAGAACCGGGCGCTGACCCTGGACGAGAACGATTTACAACGATTGCAGCAGGGCGTTCGACAGCTGGAAGCCAAAGGAGCGCAGAACTCGGTAATTCTGATGGATAACCGGGCCTTTGTGGTGAGCGTAAAGAACCGAACGGTGGTTACCGCCATGACGCAGGATCCGTCGAATCAGAACATTTTTACAAACATTGACAGTTTAGCCATAGTCTGAAACAAAAACGAAACGCAGGGCCGGCCCTGAAAAGGGAGCCCTCAATCCGCTGACTGACAGAGGCGGATGAATAACACAAACAAAGGAGGGTCTTATCATGTTGAGATCATTATTATCCGGAGTATCGGGTTTAAGAAACCATCAAATGCGCATGGATGTCATTGGCAACAATATTGCTAACATTAATACCATTGGTTTTAAAGGTGGACGATTGAATTTTTCAGAGGCTTTAAGCCAGACCATTGGCCTGGCCAACGCTACCTATCTCAATCCCATGCAAATCGGTCTGGGAATGAAAACCACTTCCGTAGAAAATCTGTTTTCCCAGGGCAGTCTGGAACAAACGGGCGTATTGACCGATATGGCCATTGAAGGAGACGGCTTTTTTGTGCTCAATGCCGGCGAAGTAAAGGTATTGACGCGCGCCGGACAATTCTTCTTTGACGCCAACGGCAAACTGGTCAACCATCGCGGTCTGGCTGTTCAGGGCTGGATGCTGACCGATCAGAACAAGTCGTTAGGCTTGGGCACGGGCAATTTAGGCGATATTTCGATTGACATGAACATGGTTTCTGAGGCTCAGGAGACCAAGAATATCTGGTTGTCTGGCAACCTGAATGCCGGATTAAAGACTACAAACGAGGTGTGGACCCTGGGCAGCGCTCTGACCGTTGGCGGAGCGAGCGCAGACCTGACCACCGATTTGAACACCCTGGATCAGATTGCTACGCCGTTGGTTGATGGCGATACCATTGAAATAAGCGGAACCAATCCGGATGGCTCCACTGTAACCGCTACTTACACCTATGCTTCCGGCGACACCATTCAGGATTTGATGGACGCCATCAACGGCGCGTTTAGCGGTACAACGGCCACTCTGGAAGACGGGAAGATTGTGTTAACCGATACCGAGGCTGGAGACAGCTCCACTACCATTCGTTTGACCAATGGAACTGGCAATACCGGGCGCATTGATCTGGCAAATTTTGTGAACACCGTGGTCGGAGAGACCGGTAAAACCAAGACCTCGGTGGTGGTGTACGATTCTTTGGGAGCCAGCCACAATGTGATCTTTGAATTTACCAAGACGGCCACCACCAACGAATGGACCTGGGTAGCCAAAACCACCGGCGATGAGAAAATCCTGTCCGGCGGCAGTGGGCGCGCCACCTTTAATGAAGCGGGGATGCTCACCTCATTCACCTTTGATGATGGCGATACGCAATTGCAACTGGATCCTAAAAACGGAGCCGATATTATGACAGTGGATCTGCATTCGGAAAGCGGTGAAGGGCGCATGGGCTTAACGCAATTCGATTCTCTTTCAACCCTGAGCGTTAAAGAGCAGGACGGTCGCGCTGTGGGACGGCTGGTCAGCCTGACCATTGACAACAAAGGCGTTATCAATGGCACATTTAGCAACGGGGAAAACATGTCGCTGGCTAAAATTGCCCTGGCTCAGGTGCCGAATAGAGGCGGTTTGATCCAGCTGGGCGAAGGCCTGTATCAGGCCAGTGTGGCTTCTGGGCCGGAACAGATTGAAGAGCTGGATGATAAATCGATTACCTCCATCGTCTCTGGTGCGCTGGAGATGTCCAATGTGGATGTTTCCAAGGAATTCACCGATATGATCACCACACAGCGAGGATTTGAAGCCAGTGCGCGTGTGATCACAACGGCCGACCAGATGCTCGAAGAATTGATCCGGCTGAAACGATAACCTTTTAAGATCTGGCAGATCGGGTCGATAACCCGATCTGCTTTACTAACCTTTTAAAACAAGGTTGGGGAATGAAAAGTTAGAGAGGGTAAACTGTGGATTTAGCAACCATAATCGGCATAATTTCGGGTGTGACTCTGGTTGTTCTGACCATAATCATGGGCGGGAGCGCCGCCATTTTTATCCATGTGCCATCCATGATGGTGGTTTTTGGAGGCGCAACGGCAGCCACGCTGATTAGCTTCCAGCTCAAGGAAGTACTGGGCGTCATCAATGTGGTACGTAAAGCCTTTTTTAGCGAAAAAACCGACAATGTAGCCCTGATTAATCAGATTGTTGAGTTGTCGAAAAAGGCGCGTAAAGAGGGCTTGCTGGCCATTGACAAAGAGGTGAGTCAAATCGAAGACCCCTTCTTGCGCTCCGGCATGGAGATGGTGGTGGATGGTACCGAGCCCGAACTCATTCGTAACATAATGGAAACGGAGCTGTCGTATTTAATGGATCGCCATAAACGAGGTCAGGAAATCTTTTCGGCTTATGGCGAATACGCTCCAGCCTTTGGAATGATCGGAACACTCATCGGTTTGATCGGCATGTTGCAGAATCTGAACGATCCATCGCAAATTGGCGGCGGTATGGCCGTTGCCTTGATTACCACCTTTTATGGCGCGCTGGCTGCCAACCTGGTCTTTATACCTCTGGCCGGTAAATTGAAAAACCGTTCCGAAGAGGAAGTGTTGATTAAAGAGATGATAATTGAAGGGGTGCTGTCCATTCAATTTGGCGAGCACCCCAATACCATTCAACGTAAATTAATGAATTTCCTGTCGCCCAAGCAAAGGATTTTTGAAGAGTAAGCTAAGATGAAAAAAAAAGAAGAGGCCCCAAAGAAGGGCGCACCGGCATGGATGACGACCTTTAGCGATATGGTAACCCTATTGATGGTTTTCTTTATCATGATTCTTTCCTATTCCACCATTGAACTGGAAAAATTTAAAGGCGCCATTAGCTCAATGAAAGGCGCATTAGGAATTTTAGACAACATGAGAAATACCATTACCAATGAGCTGGAGAAGAGCAATCAGGGGCGGGAAGACCTGAAAGAACAGGTGGAGAAGAAATTCGGTAAGTTAAAAGAATTAATGGCCAACGAAGAGATCGCCTCGCAAATTGCGATTGAAATGGATGGGACGGGCATTCACATCCGCCTGGGTGACAACATTCTGTTTGATCCGGGTAAAGCCGATTTAAAGGCCCAGGCTTTTCCCATTTTAAAAGCTGTGGCTGATGTGGTTAAAGAAGATTTTAAACAGATATTTGTGGAAGGCCACACAGATAATGTGCCCATTCACACTTCCCGCTTTCCCAGCAACTGGGAGCTTTCAGCAGCCCGCGCCCTGAGCGTGGTGCGCTACCTGCATTATGTAGAGGGCATTGATGCAGCGCGCCTGGCCGCAGTGGGCTATGGTGAGTACCGACCTCTGGTACCTAACACCACGCCGGAAAACAGAGCTAAAAATAGAAGAGTAGAAATTTACATCAGGTTTGATGAATAACAGAAAGGGTGATTATATGAGTGAAGAGAAAACACCAGCAGCAAAAAATCCAACCAAATGGGGATTGATCATTTCCCTGTTTTTTGTGCAGATTTTGGTGGCCATTGCGCTGGTCTATTTTCTGATTCTGCCCCGCTTGAGTCCAGCTTCTAACAGTAGCCCGAGCCAGGAGGTAAAAACGGAGTCTAAAGTAGAATCGAAAGAACCAGGAATCCTGGTAACCATTGATAATTTGACCATTAATCCCAAAGGGAGTTATGGGCGAAGATACGCCGTTTTTGAGGTGGCTCTGGAAGTGCCCAATGAAGAGGCTAAAGAAGAGATTGAAAAATTTAAACCAAAGATCGTTGATGCCTATTTACTCTATTTGCGATCCAAAACCATAGAAGATTTAACCGTTAAGCTGGATATTGAACTCATGAAAAAAGAGATGATTGACAGCGTAAACAAGATTTTAGGACAACCTCTGGTTCAGAATCTCTATTTTACACGGTTTGTTTTAGAATAGGTGGAAAAATCCAATGGCCAAAATTCTTTCACAAGAAGAAATTGATGCCCTGTTAGCCAATGTTAATACGGTGACCTCCTTAATTGAGGAAGAGCCGGGCAAAAAGAAAGTAATGGTTTACGATTTCAAACATCCCAATCTGGTTTCCAAAGAGCAGTTGCGCTTACTGGAAACCATACACGAGGGATTTGCCCGCAATTTTGGCGTCTTCCTTTCGGCGCAGTTGCGAATGATTGTGGAAATGAATTTACTGGCCATTGACCAGATCATGTATTCTGAATTTGTAATGTCCATTGCTCCGCCCAGTTGTATTTATGTGTGCAAAGCGGAAAATCCTTCATCGCCGTTTGTGATGGAAATGAATTCACAATTGGCCATCTTTATTGTGGAACGCCTATTTGGCGGTCCGGGCACCCCGGTGAATGAAGCCCGTCCTATTTCGGTTATTGAACAGAAAGTAATGAAACGCGTCATTGACCGGCTGCTGGAAGAGGTGATTAAAAATTGGGAAATCGTCACGCACTTTGACGCAGCGGTTGAACGGTACGAGAGTAATCCCGAATTCGTGCAGATTGTGCCCTCATCTGAACCGGTCATTGTGGTCTCTTTTGAAATTAAGATTCATGGGCATTCGACCCTGATGAACGTCTGCTATCCCTACATGTGGGTGTCCAGTATTATTTCTTCTCCAGATGTTCAGGAAAAGATTCTGTTTGGCAATAAAGAGGCGACGGCGGATGAAAAAGAGATTATTCAGGAAAATTTATTGCATACCCCGGTTAACCTGAACGTCCTGTTAGGCAAAACCCATATCTCGATCAAAGATTTTCTGGATTTGCAGATCGGCGATGTGATTCTGCTGGAAAACAGAACCGATTCCTTGTTGCCTGTTCTCATCAATAAAAAGCACGCCTTTAACGGTGTGGTCGGCTTGCGGAAAAAACGCCTGGCGGTGCGCATTGATTCCATAGAAAAAGGAGAAAAAGATGAATGAGAACCAATTAACCCTGAAGTACAAAGAGCAGGTGGAGGAGCTCAGACAGGTTCTGACCAAGAGCCTCTCTGATTTGTTCCAGCGCCCGGTCATGCTCGTTGAAGAAGTGAAAACGAGTGACGATATTCAACACTCTTTGTCCAGCATAGAATATCCTAAAATTGCCCTGATGTTCCAATCGGGCAAAGGTAGCCATCCTCTGAACCATCTCATTCTCTTTCCGGATCGGTTTATGTTGTTGTCCTACGCCTGGATGATTAGTGAAGATCCGGCCGAAGCCGTGGATGAAAACCATTTAGATGGCTTGCGGGAAATCTTCAATCAGATTATTGGACAGGCGCGCATGGCCATCCCGGATGACAGCTCCCGTTTTCATATTGAAAACCTGCAGGTTGGCCTGGCCGAATCGCCCAAAGATGTGTACCAGGGGGCCAATGGATTTTTTGTGCTGGAAGGCCATTTTAAACTGGACTCAGAAGATGAAACGTTCGAAATTCAGCATCTGGTCTGGAGCGATCAATGGAAGGTTGGTCAGGATGCTGAGGGCGAAGAAGAGGCGCAATTGGATGAAAATGAAATGGGACAGGTTGCTGTGGATCGGGTGGAATTTGGTTCTTTGGGCGGCAATGGTCAGGTGTACGAGAACAATCCCAATATTGAGATGTTACTGGATGTCGATCTGGAGATTGCGGTGGAATTGGATCGGAAGTCCATCCTGGTTTCTGATTTGCTTAAAATGGGTAAGGGATCCATCATTGAGTTCAATAAGTCAGCCGGTGAGCCTCTCGATATTCTGGTAAACGGGCGAAAATTTGCCGAGGGCGAAGTGGTTGTGATTGACGATAAATTCGGTGTACGCATCACGCAACTGATGAGCCCGAAAGAACGATTGAAAACTCTAACTTAAACATCGATCTTATTGAGGAGTTGGTCATTGTCTTTGCGGAATTGGCTTTTGATGGTATGTTTGCTGGCTATGCTGGTAGCCATGGGTGCAGCGCAAACGCCGTCTGTTTTGTCTGACACCAGCGCGCAAATGTCCGATACTACTGTTCAGGCCGTGCAACAGTTTAATCAAAGGCCTTCATTAACCAGGCATTACATTAAACTGTTGATGATTACATTTGCGCTGCTGGTTATTTTTTACCTTGCTCTGCGGTTCATGCGCAAACTGCAATTTGGCCCAAATAGCAAGGCCACCGAAAAAGTACGGGTCCTGAGTAAAAGTTATCTGACCAATAAACACAGTTTGTGGCTGGTAATCATCCAGGGCAACAAATATTTACTGGGCGTCACCGATCATTCCATCAACCTGATCGATCATTTGGGACCTGCCAGCGAAGAAGAAATGCAGAATTCCGTCAGCTCTGCTTTGCCTGCTTTTGGTAATTTTTTGGAAAAGCTGCACAAAACGCGCTAATTCCTCCATTAGAATGCATCATACGCGCTCTGTTTGGCGCACCGATTCTCCCACATCTAAAAGCCTGCATCCTGTCCTCAATACCTGCAAATGGCCGATCAGCGCCAGATAGCCCTTCAAATTAATTGCATCCTTTAGTTGATTTTTAGTAAACTAATATTGTGCTTGTACAGAGAGGGAAAAAGGAGGCATGTGCCTGTTCAGGAATTCAGAGAACACGACACAGTATGGCATTGTCAACGGCGCTGATGCTTGTTGGGTAAAGATCGATCAATTCAGAAAAAGCAGGTAATTAAGTATGCGAATCTGGGAAGTAAAAAAACAGATCATTGAAGTAGGCCGCCGAATGTGGCTTAAAAATTTTGTGGCCGCCAACGATGGTAATATCTCGGTGCGCCTTTCAGAAAACGAGATACTCACCACGGCCACGGGCGTTAGCAAAGGATTTATGACCGAGGAAATGATGGTACGCGTTGATCTGGAAGGACGCCTCTTAGATCGCAATGCCGCGCACAAACCTTCCAGCGAAATAAAAATGCATCTGGAGGTGTATCGGCAAAGGCCAGATGTGGGGGCTGTGGTGCATGCCCATCCACCGTACGCGACCAGTTTTGCCGTGGCAGGCATCCCCCTGGATCGTTGTGTGTTGCCCGAAGCCGTGGTCATGTTGGGTGCGGTGCCCATTGCGCATTTTGGTTTGCCTTCTACCGAAGAGGTTCCGGAAAAGATCAGACCCCACATTCAAATCGCGGACGCTGTGTTGCTGGAAAACCACGGCGCCTTAACTCTGGGCCCGGACTTGATGAATGCCTATTTTAAGATGGAGACCCTGGAGCACACGGCACACATCATCTGGAATGCCCTTCAATTGGGCTACGTAAATGTGCTGTCTGAAGAGACGGCCAAACGACTGATGGACTTGCGTCAGCGCTACGGACTTTCCGGCAGCATTACCTCTTGCCAGTCGAGTCCCTTCCAACCTCCGGCCCGGTCGGATGAGACCGGCAGTTTAAGCGAAAGGCAAATCCAGGAAATCAAAGAACGGGTTTTGCAGCAACTTAAGAACAGAAAACTTTAATAAAACCGGAGCGACTGCCGGACAAGTTAGGATAAAACATGCACAATACATTTGTCAATAATTAAATAATTCACTATATTATTGAAAAAGAAACAAAAACTCCGAGCCAAAGAACCTACGTTCTGGTTTTTCAGAATAGGGTTCGCGGCCGAGGGCGAAAAGCCCCTCTCCGCAAATGGAGAGTAGGGTAGAACCGGAAACGGTTCTGCCTCCCGTGTTTGGAAAGGAGCGCTTATGGAAAATAACACTACGGCTACCTACCGCACCCCGGCCTTGATCGATGCTCAGGGACGTCAACTCAATTATTTAAGAATCGCTGTTACCGACCGTTGTAATTTACGCTGTACCTATTGCATGCCTGCCCGCGGACTGCCGTTTATCGAACATGAACAGATCATGCGTTTTGAAGAAATTTTACGTATTGTCCGACTGCTTTTAGCGGGGGGCTTAAAAAAGGTGCGCATTACAGGCGGAGAGCCCCTGGTGCGCAAGGGCGTCGTTCCCTTTTTGCAGGAGTTACGCCGGATGGCTCCGGAATTGAGTTTGCACCTGACCACCAACGGGCTTTTGCTGGAAGACGTTGTGCCAGAATTGCAAAATTTGAAACTGAATGGGATTAATCTTTCACTGGACACTCTGGATGCCCGGAAATTTGCTAAAATTACGCGACGCAACCATTTTGATAAGGTGTTTCGTGGATTGCAAAAGGTTTTACGCAGCGGCATCCCCTTAAAAGTAAATATGGTGGTACAGCGGGGCGTAAACGACGATGAGATCATCGACATGGCCTTCCTGGCCCGCAATCATCCCATTGAAGTACGCTTCATTGAACAGATGCCTTTTGACGGGCTTTCCAATACGGTAGAACATCCCTTAACAGGAGCGGAAATTCTGGAAATTCTGCAGCGCGCCTTTGGCCATCTAAGCTATGTTGAGAGCAAACAGTCAACAGCGCAACGGTTCAGTTTGCCTGGTTTTGCGGGACGTTTGGGGATCATTGCCGGGTACAGCCGAACCTTTTGCAGCACCTGCAATCGTCTGCGTCTGACTTCCACCGGCTGGCTTAAGACCTGCCTGTACGATCGAGGACGGGTCAATTTGCGCGATTTAATTCGCTCCGGGAAAAACGATCACCAGATTCTGGAAGCGATTTTAGGAGCGCTGGCCCGGCGCCACGCCAACGGTTTTCTGGCGGAGCAAGAAAATTTCGGCGATCAACAACTTTCCATGGCACAAATTGGGGGGTGACATGCGACGCTGGTTGAAACAAATTGGCTTTCTGACTGAGGAAAAGAAAAAGCCTGTGAACCGTTTTGGCCCGAATGAGTGGTCCGGAGCGGTAGGCGATTTAGGTACCCTGCTTCCCCTGACCTTTGCCCTGATTGTCTTTAACGGCTTTTCCGGTGCTTTAATCTTCTTTCTGGTGGGCGCGGTTTATCTGGTCAGCGGCTGGTTTTATCGCGTTCCTGTATCTGTGCAGCCTTTAAAGGCCATGTCTGTCATTGCCATTGCCCAGGGCTTTTCGCCGCAGTTCCTGGCTGGCACGTCCTTTTTGTACGGCATGCTTTTGATCTTTCTCTCCTTAACCGGCTTAATTCGCTGGATGCAACGCTGGTTTTCGCCGGCCTTAGTGCGCGGCATTCAATTCGGAATTGGTTTAATCCTCACCAAAAAAGCCCTGGAGTTGGTCTGGCAAAACGGTCTTTTACTCCATCTCAAGAGCAATGCGCTGACTCTGGATCTCATTTTACTAATCGTTTTTTTGGGGATCATCTGGTATTTTCAAGTACAGAAAAACAAACCGATTGCTTTGCTTTTGATCCCTTTTTCCATAGTCATCCTCACTCTGTCCGGATTTTCGCCTCCAGCTGAAATGGGACAGAAGCTTTCCCTGCAGGTAGTGCCTCCGGATTTCAGTTTGTGGAAGGAAGCCCTGATCTTCTTAATCATTCCGCAATTGCCACTGACCCTGGGCAATGCCGTGTACGCTGCCTCTGATTCCTGCCACACCCTGTGGGGCAAACAGGCGCAGCGTGTGAATCCGACCAGGCTGGCGGCCAGTATCGGTTTAAGCGATGCCTTTATCGGCCTGTTGGGCGGTTTTCCTGTTTGTCACGGCGCCGGGGGCATGGGCGCGCACGCTCAGTTTGGCGCGAAAACCGGTGGAGCCACCATCATCATGGGCGCTCTGTTAATCTTAAGCGCATTAATCCCTTCCATTCATAAATCCATCTTCTTAATCCCTGTACCCCTACTGGCTGCCATGCTGATTTTAGACAGCTATCGCATGATGAGCATGATCCGCCGGCTGGTTGGCTGGCAGGCCATGACCAGCGCCTTGCTGGTGGGCCTGGTGGCCTTTGTTTCCAAAAATTTAACCCTGGCCCTGGCTCTGGGCCTGTTAAGTGAATGGGGATTAAAAAGAGTGTTTAGCCCGGTAACCGAAAACGTTAAAGAGGTAAGTCATGATTGATGTAAGTCCAAAAAGTAACACCCTACGTTATGCCAGAGCTGGTGGCAAACTGTTTGCCCAGCCAGAGACCATTCAGCGCGTAAAAGAGAAAACCGTGCCCAAGGGCGATGTGTTGCAGGTGGCGCGGGCAGCCGGAATTATGGCGGCCAAACAAACGGCCGATTGGATCGTCTTTTGTCATCCCATCCCCCTGGATTGGGTGGAACTGGACTTTGAACTGAACAGCGATCACATTCAGGTGTTTAGCGAAGTGAAGAGCGCCTGGAAAACCGGGGTGGAAATGGAAGCGCTGACTGCCGTGCAGGTGGCTCTGATGAACATGTACGACATGCTCAAACCCCTGGATCAGACCATGTCCATGAACGACATCCGACTGCTGGAAAAGAGAGGGGGAAAATCGGATTTTAAAGAAGACTTTGTTGACCGGATTAGGGCGGCTGTGCTGGTCATTTCTGATTCCACCTTTGCCGGAAAGCGAGAGGATCGTTCCGGAAAAGTGATTCAAAAGTTTCTGGAAACACAGCACATCAAAACCGAGGTTTATGAAATTTTGCCCGACGATCTGCAGCAGATTCGCGAGCGCGTAAAAGAATTGGTCGATGATCAAAAAATAGACCTGATCTTTACCAGCGGAGGAACGGGGTTTGGTCCCAAAGACGTAACGCCGCAGGCCATTAAGCCCTTGCTGGAGAGGGAAGCGCCAGGTATTGCAGAAGCGATTCGACGCCATGGCAAAGACCGCACGCCGTTTGCCATGTTGTCGCGCGAAATTGCCGGCGTACGGGGCCAGAGTTTAATTGTTACCCTGCCGGGTAGTTCCCGTGGCGCGCAGGAAAGTCTGGAGGCGCTCTTTCCCGGCTTGTTGCACATCTTTCCCATGTTGTGGGGCGGCGGACACGATGCCAGCGGGAGGGCCAGGCTATGATTTCCATTGAGCAAGCCATTGAACGCATTCGCCAGAATTTGCCGCCAAGGCAGGAGGAGAGCGTAAAACTGGACGAGGCCCGGGGACGTATTCTGGCCTGGGATGTGCAGGCTGTGGAAGACGCGCCACGGTTTACCAATAGCGCCATGGACGGTTTTGCCCTGCGCTTTGACGACCTGCAAACATTGCCCGCTGAACTGAGAGTAGTCGGCGAAAGCCGCGCCGGAGTTCCTTTTCGGGGGCGGTTAATGCCCGGCCAGGCTGTGCGCATTAGCACCGGCGCTGTTCTGCCCCATGGAGCCGATAGCGTAGTACCCATTGAGGATTGCCAGTGGGCTGAAGATTCTGTAAAAGTGCTTACAATAAAAAAACGCGGGGCTAATGTCCGGCTTAAGGGAGAAGAGATTACCAGGGGCCAGCTGCTCCTGAAAAGCGGAAGCGTTCTCTGCCCGGAGCAATTGGCTTTGCTGGCGGCGCAGGGTATTGCACAGGTAGTGGTCTTTCGCCAGGCCAAAGTCGCTTTGCTCAGTACCGGTACGGAGGTCAAACCTTTTGATCAAGCGGTAAAGGAGTATGAAATTCGCGATTCAAACCGCGTTATGCTGGGCTACGGCATTCAATGTTCCGGCGCCCGCTTGTCGGTGGCTGCACATCTGCCGGATGATCTGTCCTTGACGGTGGCCAGGTTGAAAGAGGTTGCCAGTGGTGTGGATGTGGTGATCTTTTCCGGTGGAGTTTCAGTTGGTCCGCACGACCATGTAAAAACCGCAGCCGAAGAGGCCGGATTTCAGCCAATCTTCTGGAAGGTTAACCAGCAACCGGGCAAACCTCTGTTTTTTGCCAAAAAAGAGAATACCCTGTTGTTTGGCCTGCCAGGCAATCCGGTTTCCAGCTTCATGAGTTTTGTGCACTATGTGTTTCCTTCATTACGTTACTTACAGGGGGCGGATTTTGCCTGGCCTGTCCTGGAAGCCCAGAGTGTGGAAAGGGTGGAAATCAACAAAAAGAGACCGCAATTGTTGCGCGTTAGCTGGCGAGAAGAATCCGGCACGTACAGGTTCCGCGTTCTGGCGCAACAGGGCTCGCACATGATCTCTTCCATCAGTCAGGCCAATGGCTACCTGGTTACAGCCCCTTCAGAACGGATTGAACCAAAGGAAAGCCGTACCATTTACCTTTTTCCCTGGAGGACAAAGTATGGGATATGTTGAAGCCATTTGCATCAGCCATAAAAAAGGAATTGTAAAAAAAGAGATTGGCAAAGCGCGATTTATTACGGATTTTGGGATTGAGGGAGACGCCCATGCCGGGAAATGGCACCGGCAGGTCTCCTTGCTGGCCGGAGAGAGTATTGATCGCATGAAGGAAAAAATCCCTTCGCTGAGTCGCGGCGCATTTGCCGAAAATGTGATTGTGCGTGGTCTGAATTTGAGTCAGGTGCGCGTTGGCGATTACCTTCGCCTGGGCCAGTCGGTTTTGCTGGAAATTACGCAAATTGGTAAAGAGTGCCACACGGCCTGTGCCATTAAAGCCTTAACCGGCGATTGCATCATGCCCCGCGAAGGATTGTTCGCGCGCATTATTGAGGGCGGAGAGGTACAGGCAGGCGATCGGGCCGAGTATCTTGCAGCCGATGGTTTGCAAAAGAGGCCTGCGCTTAAAGCCTGCTAAAGGCCAATTCGACCGATGCATCCAGCAAAAGTGAGGGACAGAGCGGAAAAATCTTTATCAGGCGTGAGGGCGAAGCATTTGTCTGCAAGGCTATGTAATGACTTTATTGTTCTTGATGTAGGCTTTGCCAGGTCAATTTGAAAGATTTTTGTTAAAATACGAATTTAGTTTACGATGGTGCAAAATAATCGGGAATAACCCATTTAACCAATATTTTTTCTATCTTAGGGCAATAAATCAAGAGTACATCTTATTCAAGTCTCAGAATGGGAAAATTAAATCTCTACTCAAAAGATTCTTAGTAGAGACAAAAAATTAATTACATATCCGTGTTCAACCGTTGTCTGAACTAAAATAACCAAGGCAGCAAAGCCGCAACCAAAAAATTTCTTTAAAAAATGACAGGCCGGTGCCCCGGAACCCTTTAACTCTTACACTCGTAACTCTTCCCTTCCAACAGCAGAAGTCATTTCACAAATTAGCCCTCACCCCCTCAATCCCTCTCTCCCAGAATAAAAATCTGGGAGAGGGGGAAGGCTTGCATGGAAAATTTTCACATGTATTGGGGATTCCTTACCCGAGCCCCATTCACGACCAATGGTCGGCCCGATGCTCATTCAACAATTTAACCATTCAACCGTTTTACTCCCTATCTCGGTCCGTGGGGAGCATCAATGTTTTTGTGTTTTGTTTTTACCGCCGTTGAAACGGCGGGCTATTGTCATTCGTCCCTAAAGGGACGGGGACGGTGGTAGTGTGAGACATTGTTCCCACCGATGAATCGATGGGCTATTGTCAGATGTCCCCTGCAGGACGATTTGGTTGGAGATAATGTGGCGTGCGGGAACCATCCCGTAGGGACATTTGAATGATCAATCCACCCTGGTTCAACTGTCCTCAAATTTGTAGCGCGACTCTCCAAACTTGCTTTATTCAACCGCAGGCCTGAAGCCAGCGGCTACCGGTACTGAATCCTGCTGTGCGCCTTTGCTGCAGTAGAACGTTCAATGGAATTGTTCTATTAAACATGCGGACCATTCCCATAACAGAAGAGGAAAAAAGGCGTTTTCAATGAGGAACATAAGCAGAGGATGGTTAGAAAGCCTTTGTCAAAAAAAAACGGGCCCTACGGAGATTGGTGAGGCCCGATTGAATTTTAGTGGTTCAGGTTCCCATTTCCCAGGAGGAAAGGTAGTGCTTCTGTTCTTCAGTTAGCTCATCGATCTGAATACCCATGGTTTCCAATTTGGTCAAAGCGATCCAGTTTTCAATCTCTTCAGGAACTTCGTGCACGGCAACCGGAATATCGTTTTTGATGGCAAATTCGGTGGTTAAGGCCTGGGTGGCAAAACTCATGTCCATTACACTGGCCGGATGACCTTCGGCAGCGGCTAAGTTAATCAAGCGCCCCTGGGCCAGTAAATAGATTTTCCGTCCATCTTCCAGAGTGTACTCATCCACGTTATTTTTCACCCCTTCGCGTTTTTCTTTGGCCATGCTCTCCAAATCTTCAATATTGATTTCAACGTTAAAATGACCGCTGTTAGCCACAATAGCGCCGTCTTTCATGACTTCAAAATGTTCCTTACGAATCACATGAATGTCGCCGGTAATGGTCACAAAAAGATCCCCAATTTTGGCTGCTTCGCTCATGGGCATGACCCAGAAGCCGTCCATGGCCGCTTCCAGTGCTTTAATGGGGTGCACTTCGGTTACAATCACGTTGGCGCCCATGCCTTTCATGCGCATGGCAAATCCTTTCCCGCACCAACCATAGCCGGCGACCACGACTTTTTTACCTGCTACCAGAAAGTCTGTAGCGCGAATGATTCCGTCAACGGTGGATTGGCCCGTACCATACCGGTTGTCAAACAGGTACTTGGTTTCGGCATCGTTCACAGCAAAAACCGGAATCTTAAGCGCCCCGTCTTTGTGCATGGCGCGCAGGCGAATGATGCCTGTGGTGGTTTCCTCCATGGAGCCTTTAACATTTTTCAGCTTTTCCGGATATTCGGCATGCAACGTGGAAACCAGATCGGCCCCATCGTCCATGGTGACCTGAGGATCGTGTTCAATGGCTGTACGAATATGGTCATAATAGGTTTTATGATCTTCGCCGCGAATGGCAAACACTTTGATGCCGTAATCTTTGACCAGCGAGGCCGCCACATCGTCCTGAGTGCTGAGCGGATTGGAAGCTACCAGCACCAGATCGGCGCCACCGGCCTGTAAAGTGCGAGCTAAATTGGCGGTTTCGGCAGTGACGTGTAAACAGGCCGACATGCGTTTGCCTGCCAGGGGTTTCTCTTTTTCGAAACGTTCACGAATTTTGCGCAGTACGGGCATGTCGTTGTCTGCCCATTCAATGCGTTTTTTACCCTGAGCTGCCAGACTCAGGTCCTTGACATGATGCTTAACCATAATTTTCCTTTCTATTTGGTTGATATTTTACTCTACGATCTGAGAATATTTTTTTACATGCTCTCTGTCTGATTGCCCCCTCTGGTTTTTTGCAAACGGTAGGCTACACAAAAAGCAACTATTTTCCTCTCATGCGTTCACACAAAAATGTAGGGAAGTGTTGTCAATTCTAACAGGAAATCATTGTTAATGAGCCTGACGCGTTATCGGTTTTCTTTATGGAAAATGTACCAGCGCACGGGGGTGTCAAAGCGACTGACCCACTGATGGTCAGCTATCAATTTTAGATGGCTCTGCCTGGCCCAGCGCTGAATGATTTGCGGAGCAAAGCCCAGCCAGAGATCGTGCATGGTGTCGGCCAGTTGTTTATTGTGGTGCCTCTCAAACTCGACGACGATCAAATGTCCGCCTCTGGTCAATAGGCGCCCGGCCTCTTCAATCCATTTGTGGGGCTGGGGTAGGTGATGCAACACCAATACGGTAAAAATCAGATCCATCGATTGAGGTTTAAAGGGCACGCGTCTTAGATCGCCCTGGACCACGCTCAAATGAGTCAGAGCAAGAATTTGCTGGATTCTTTTTAGCTGTTGGGCAAACTGGCGGTTCAGATCGAGGGCAATCACCTGCCGGGCCTTCAGGGCGCAATGAAGCGCAACCATGCCCGTGGCGCTTCCGGCATCGAGTACGCGTTTGGCCTTTAAATCCGGCAAGTAATTGAGAATGTGTTGCAAGTGTTCACGGGTAAAGAACTGCCGGCGCACGCCGTCCCACCTGGCCTGCATCTGGCTAAAGTATTGCTGACTGCGCTGGAGCACGCTTTTAAGTACTGGCTGATCCGTTACTTCCGGTTTTACGAAGCGCAACAGATCATCGATGGGCGTCTGGTGTGCTTCTTTTTTTAACCATTCTGGTAAAAAAAATAATTGATACTGTTTTTTGAAATTATCCCTGGCACGTTTGAGCAGGGAAGTAGCGGCTGCTTCACTGAGTTGTAATGTTCTGGCCAGTTGAGCGTAATCCAGCTCTTCCAGTTCGCGTAACAGCAAAATTTTGCGCTGTCGTTCCGGCAAAGCCCGCAGAGCAAATTGCACCGCTTCAGTATCAACCTGCCTTTGCTGATTGGCATCTATGAGATGTTGCTCTTCAAAATCAATGCGTTGCCTGCGCCTGTGGTCCCGGTAAAAATTAAGAACTTTATTACGCGCTACGGTGTAAAGCCAGTTTTTCAAAGAACGATCGGCCCTTAATTGCGAAAGATTCCGCCAGGCCTGGTAGTAAACTTCCTGAAATAGATCCTTAGCTACTTCGCCGTCTTCAACCGAACGTTTTAAGTAGCCTAAAATTTCTGCCTGATAGCTCAGTAACTGTTGCCAAATTTTCTGATCCTGTTTATTCATATACACCTGAATCGTCTATTTCTTTCGGGCTAATTTAAAATTTTTTCAAAAAGAATAAAACCAGCGCGCGAGTTGAAGATAGATCATGATTTCTTCCCCAGACGTGCAGATCGGTTTAAAACTGAGTGGGATAGGCGTGGGACGCCTCAGGAGGCAGCCGGCTATTCGCCTGGTCTGCCATCAATTAGTCATGCGGAAAGGGTCTGTAGCGCGTTCGTTCTTATCTAAAAATTGTCCCGAGGCTTTGTCTTTTATCCATAGCAGCAAGCGGTATTGTCCTTCAACCTGGTCAGGATTGAGTGAAACTTGAGGGATGACGATGTCAAATTCCAGGCGTTCTCCAATCAAAATTTCAAAAGGGCTGCCTGTGGCGGGACATTCCTGGAGGTACACCGTGTTCCATTTTCCAACAATATTTTTCTGTAGATCAAAGCCCGGATTCTCTCCGCAATTTAATAAGATCAGGTCTTTGTCCGTTTTGTTATTAATGGTCAGATGGGCCACCTCTTCGGGCTTATAAACGCCTTTATTCAGGTTAATGATCAATTTGTTGTATTCAATGATGTCTATGTCGGCTCCTTTGTCCTTTTTACAACTGGTTATGGTCAACAGAAAAAGTAAACCGAAAATCAAGAACACGTTATTTTTCATGTCTATTCCTTTTAATAATGGTTACTGCCAAAATTTAACAAAAAATAGGCAAGTACCAAACTTTTCGTTGATGCAATAAGGGTACAGGATTAGAATGCTTCCCTTAAAAGATCTAGTCCCGCCACAGCGGGATGCGAAAATTTTTGTGCGGGGTGAAGAAACAAAACCGTTGAATTGTTGAATTGTTGATTGGTTGAATGATTGAATAAGCATCGGACTAACATTCCCAATTCCCATTGATCGTGAATGGGG
>NZ_JBSMDE010000203.1:0-40761 GCF_056497305.1 Caldithrix sp.
CGATTCTCTGGGACGGGACATCAAACCATTCAACAATTAAACAATTCAACAATTCAACAGATTTGCTTCTTCACACAGCACAAAAATTTTCGCATCCCGCTGTGGCGGGATTAGATGTTTTGAAGGAAGTTTTCTAAACCTCTAAACAACCAAACCATGCCCTACCTTTTCCAACAATAGCCAGTCATTGCCAACATCATTGAAAAGGCTACAAAAGCATCTAAAACCTGTCAGCTATTAACAATCAGGTGCGTCCTTACATCGAATGTCACCTGACATCGACCAATGCTTTGATGTGTAATGCAGGCAAAAATTAAAAATACGCGGGATTGAGCAAAGAAAGGATAAAGTGGATCCAGTTGTAATGAAACCGAATTTTCAGGAAAGTCGTAAAGAGCCCAGCTCCTATTTTAAAAGTTTGGCCAGAATTATGCCCAAAATCAACCAGAGAGGAATAGAAATAATTAAAGCCCAGATGATCCCATTAGCAGTGCGCAACGAACTGGCCATACCTTTTCGTTCCAGGGCTCGATTTATTTTGAGTCGAACCTCTTCAATATGAAACGGTTTGGTTAAATAATCGTACGCGCCTTTTTTGATGGCATCGACCGCGGTTTCGATGGTTGGATGCGCCGTAATCATCAGAAAAACGACTTTGCTGTTCATAGCTTTCACACGTTTCAACAATTCAATGCCATCCATCTCCGGCATGTACAGGTCAGAGAGTACCACATCAATGGGTTCTTTTTTGATGATTTCCAGGGCCTCTTTGCCGCTGGCTGCAACATGTGGAATATAATCCAGGCTCTTTAATACACTGTACAGTGTATCTCTCACTTCTTCTTCATCATCTACAACCAGAATGTGTCTTGTTTCACTCATAAAATTTAACCCCGTTCATTTTGATGTTCTTTTCAGTTATCGGTTCATTTGCTCTGAATGTTTAATTTTTTTACCGGCAAGGTGGATTTTTTTTCTAACTGGGCCAGAAAGTCTTCCATGGCCATCCATTCGAATTTTTTTAACAGAACGGTCAGCTTATTCAGGTTTTGTTTAATTCTGCCATAGTGGCGAAAGGCTTGCATCTTCCCCAGGGGCACACGGGGTTGTTGTGCATCAAACTCCCAGGGATGCATGTAAATGATGGCAGCCTGCCCTTCTTGATTAAATTTTTTAATACCCAATATTGTAAACCAAAGTGGCAGCAAACGTAAATAACCGCCTCCTCCAAAGGGAATATTCTTATTCAGGATTTTAAGCGTAGGCATGGGAAATTCAACAATTTTATTGCCCGCACCTGTTTCAATCCGGTAAGGATAGCGTGGGGCATGGGGAATGCCGTACCGATCGTGCCAGATTGGATAAATAGAGGAGTCATATTCCAGACCACTCTGAGCAAGCACATCAAGGGCCCACAAATTTTTTTCCACAATCGAAAAGGTGGGCGCTCTAAAGCCGCGCACACCTCTGCCTCCGGCATCTTCAATGATGCGGATTGAGGCGTTTAAATCTTCTTTGAACTCATCAGGACTCATTCTGGTAACCATGCGGTGGTTTAAGCTATGCGAAGCCACCTCATGGCCTGCATCGACTATTTTTTTGACCAGTTGCGGATTCTTAGCGGCCACCCAGCCCAATACAAAAAAGGTGGCCCTTGCCTGGTGTTGAGCAAAAAGGTCCAATAACAAATCGATCAATGGTTCCACACGGGATGGCTGTTTATCCCAGGCATCCGAAGGAAACTGATGTTGCAGGGCTTCGGGATGAAACCACTCTTCGACATCAACCGTCAAAATATTTTTCATGGTAAGAATATTCTCTTCAGTCAGATTGATTAAATTTGATTTGTTTTCATTCCATAACGCATTTGAAATTTAACAAAATTGCGCGGAGATTGTCCCTTTCTTTTTTTAAACGATCGGCTATAACTGGACAGCTCACTATACCCTAACATTCTGGAGACATTTTTTATTTCCAGCCCCCAATCCAAAAATAACAAATTTTCATAATAGTTCAAAACGCGTTGCATAAAATAACGGAAGGATTGTCCAGTTTCCTGTTTAAAAATCTGACTAAAATAGCTGGGGGTGATGTCTAAATATTCTGCAATATGGAATATATCACAATTCTGGAAATCTTCTGTCTCAATGTAGTGGATGACCTTCTTCATCCTTTCTGATAAATCATCAAAATCAATCCCCAATTCCTTATAAGGTAAACGACGCCAGTGTGTATTTAAGATGCGTCGTGCCAGCTGTTTTAAATGCCACTTTCTTTCATCACCGACAATTAAATAAAAATTTCGCTGGGGCAGTTCTTTAACCTGCTCGTCCAACATTAACGAATGGTTGTAAAAAATTACGGGAAATCTGGGAAATACGCGGCGGATTTCAGCCAGGTTTTTTATCATTCTGGAATTAAGATGATTGGTAATCAAAAACAGAGCATCAAGAACCATGTTCTGCTCTTTTTCTAGAAAACGAAATTCATCATCAAGATGGATCTCTCCAAAATCCGACAATACCGATTTGCATTCTTCCTGCAAACTAATTTCGTCAATTTCTAATAACACACGGTACATAAAAACGGCCCATTCTATTTAATTTATTGGAAATTTGGTACATGTTTCCAATTTACTTACCAATGAATTTTGTAGCCCACCTGCGAGAAGTAATCATAACTCCCACCTGCCCTTACCTATTGGCAGCACAAAGCGCACAATAATTATAAAGAAGCGATTATTTACATATTGTGACTTAGGCAACTTTAAAGAATCATTTTTATTTGCAATAATACTTTATGGGGGCAGGAAAAAATTTTGTTTAAACCAATCGGCTTTCTATTTTATCTGATAATAATCAATTTCCCACGGTAAGTATCTTCGGCAGTTTTGACATGGTAGATGTAAATACCGCTATGTACCTCTTTACCAGCCTGATTCCTGAGGTCCCAGCGAAAAACAGGCTCTTTTAATTCTTTTTGCAGTACCAGATCACCCAATACATTGAAGATCATGATAGTACTTTTATCGCCCAGATTGGTAAAATAGATGCCATCTCCGGAACTGGGGTCGTTTTTCCGGAAAGGAACAGGAAAAACGTTTACTCCGGTAATGGCTTTCCCAGTTCTAAACACAGAATCTGGATTTACAATCACATTACCATTCTCATCCACCGAGATAATCCGAAAGTGGTAGGTTTGATCGGGAGCTAAATCGGTCAGTTTAAAACTGTGTTCCTGTTTAAAGACGTCCTCTTCCTCCGTGCTCTGGGCAAAACTGTAGTCCAGGCTGTATTCCACATGATCTCTGGTTGGCATGCGTGAGTGCCAGTTAAGATAAATGGTGGTTCCGCTCCCAAAAGGATTTACGGAAATTCCGGCCTGAACAGAACTGGCCAATACTTTGACCACAAAAATAGAAATAGCCTGCGCGCCCGCCTGATCCGTAACACGTAACATAAAGGTTTCATTACCATGAAATCCCTGCGGGGCAAAAAAGGTGGCCCTAAAGCCCTGATCTGTTAAATAGTAGCCAATATAACTGAGGGGATCATTCAGTAATTCTATTTTTGCCAGGTCCTGATATCCATCCGCATCATAAAGGAACTCTTTTAAATCCAGAACATAATAGGTTCCGGCCAGCATGGTCTGATCGGGAATGGGACGCAGTTCCGGAGGATCATTAACCGCTTGCACATAGACTTTTAAGGTATCATAATCAAAATAACCATCCGGATCTGTGGCTTTAAAAACCAGCTCTTCCTCGCCCCACCAATTTTCCAGCGGGCGCAGTGTAGCTTCTTTACTGTCCTGATTTAAATCAACTGTTACATTTTGACCGGGTAATATCTGCCAGCGAATTTGGCTCTGATCATTATCCGGATCTTCTACTTTATTTTGCAGGAAAATGGTTCTCCATCGATCTTCCTCAATGTGCAATGTATCCAGGCCCACAATCCGCGGTGCATGAGCCATGTTTTGTCTAAAAACCACCACTTGCGTACTATCTGATGCGCCGGCCGGATCCTGCACAATTAACGTCACTTCTGTGTGCCCGTACCACTCCTCTGCGGCTGTAAATTGCACATCATTCTCATGAACTACGACCTGTATCGAGTCTGTATCTAAATAACGTAGGTACAACTCATCCACGCTGTTATCCACATCCCCAATAAAATTTTTAAAAGGAATGGAACGGGGGTTCTGAACAGAGAGGTTCACGGCTGGAAAGGCTTTAAAATATGGCGCATCATTGACCGGCAAAACCGTAACCTGCACGCGCACGCTATCCAATTGACGATCCGGATCGGATACTTTCAGCCAGAACGACTCCTCACCAAACCAATCCTGCTTACCGCTAATGGTCATTTGCTTTTGCGCGTAATCGATGCTAACCAGCACATTCTGGTAATCGTAGGCTTCCCAGAAAAGATTTTGAATCGGGGTATCCGGATCGTTGACATAATCATTTAAATTTAATGCATAGCTCTCGTCTTCGTTGACACGTATTTCAGGCAATGCAGAAATCACCGGCGCTTTTACAACACTTAGCACCTGAACAATAAGGGTATCTATGGCAAAAGCCTGGTGGGGATCAATCACCCTGGCCTGAACGTACTCAAAACCAGACCAGGATGAAGGGGTGGTAATGGTCAACGTTTGCTGCTCATTGTCGTAGGTTAGCTCTAAGTGTGGATAATTGGTAAATTCCCAGGTTAAAGTGGTCCGGTCATCATCCACATCGTACACGTAATCATTGAGCTGAACGGTTACGGTGGTATCCTGAGTTAATCGAAAATCGGGCAAACTGCTCAGGGTCGGAGGATCATTCACGGCTTCGACAATGACTTCAAATTGTGTACTGTCTGACAACCCTTTGTCGTCTTCAACCTTTAGCGCGACGGTGGATTGCCCAAACCAGTCTTTTTCTGGAATTATTGTTAACAGGGTGTCTTTTATATTTAAAGAAAGGTGTTCACCCCGGCTCAGAGTAAAGGTTAACTGATCCGGCGAGGTGTCGGGATCGTTGACAAACTCTAAAAGATTAATTTTTAAAGGGGTATCTTCGGGCGTGGTCTGCTGGGGAATGGTTGTCCATTCCGGAGGGGCGCTTCCCGCTTTGGAGACAAAATAGATGGAAAATCGGTCAAAAAATCCATCCTGATCCGTGGCCTGCAAATCGACCCGGTCCTGTCCCGACCAGTTAGAAGGGGTGGTAACCGTCAGAGAGCGTAAATTGTTGTCCATTGTTACTTGCAACTGGTTGTAGCCGTTCGCCTGCCACTGAATTTGTGAAACGGCATTATCGGGATCGGTCACATAGTTATCCAGTAAAAACTGAATTGTGGTGTCCGGCGGACAGATAATCTGCTGAGGTAAGGAATGGATTAGCGGCACGGCAGCCGAAACCTTATCGGACATCTCACTGGCATTTAAAGCGAAATCCACCGCTTTAATGGCATAAAAATAGAGGGTGCCTTTCTGAATGGTGAAATCATTGTAGGTGGAATCGGGGAAATAGACACTATCCACCTGGGAAAGATCATTTTCTGAGTTTCCGCGAAAAATGCGGTACATGTACATGTCGTCTTCTGTATTGTTATCCCAGATTAATTGAAAATGATTGGTTTGGGCCAGCAGGCTGCTTATTAGCCCCAATAACATGATTAGCGTAAAGCCATTTATTTTCATTTTAAATCTCATTATCATCATTTAATTTCCACCGTTACGATTCGTGATAAAGAACTCTCTTTGCCATTAATGGTGCTGGAAACCGCAATGTCAATGATTGTCTTTTGGTGAGGTTTTTTGATCAACAATTCGTGCGACCACTGCAGGCGCGGGGTAGCCTTAACCCAATTTTTATCATTACTTTTTCGGACATACACCTGATACTGAGCCCCCGGCACATCTGACCATTCCACCTTAATGGTCTCCCCCTGAACATAGGCATAAACGCGTTCCGGAGGACGCAGGATGAATTCGGTTGTAGGATTGGTACGGGTTAGAGAAAATCTATTTTTACCAAAACTAAAACTGACTCCCACCCGATGCGTAAAGCCCAACTGCTGATGATTGTAGAATGTGTAATCGATTGATAAATTGGCGGTAGGATTAAAACCGGCGCCAAACGAGGGCTGAAAAGCAGAATTCTGCCCCAGCCAGCGGTTTCCCATTCGTAAAAAAGCAAACTTTTTAAAGGAAAATTCAAGGCCCGTAGCCAGGCGCCAGTTTTGATCTACCGAGCGAATGCCATCTATGGCAAGCTTAAGGTGAGCCGCAGGGATGGCATAGCCCAATCCGAGACGATAGGTTAAGGGAATCGGTTCATCTTGCTGATCATATCTTATTTTGTTGCCCAAATTCTGGATTGCTCCGCCAATGGTTAAATGAGAGATCATGGTTTCCATCAGAAAACCAAAATCCACAGCCAGACCAGAGCCTACAAATCCTGCCAGATTATCCCGAAAATACTTAACGCCCATTCCCACAAAAAAGGAAGGATAAATTTTGTAGGCCATGTCCAGTTGAATGATGGAGCTGTTTACCGAAAGTTTTTCCGTTTCCTGGCCGAAGCGGTCTTTGCCCTGAATTTCAGGCATGCCCATGTAGGAAAAACCCAGGGCCACGGCAAATTTGGGATCGAGCTTAAACGCCAGGCTTATATTTTGCATGCGGATATCTTCGAACCATTGCACATGAGTCAAACTGAGCTGGTGTTTTTTTAATTGCACAAAACCGGAAGGATTGTAGTAAATAGCCTGCACATCATTACCAATGGCTGAATAGGCGCCGGACAAGGCAGAAGCTCTGGGACTGAGCTGCGCCCGCAAAAACAAATTGCTGGCCAGGCCGCTGTAATCATCGCTCAAGCCTACTGAAATAAATAGCAGCAATAATACTAAAACTCTGAATATGGATTTCAATTTTGACATTCCTTCACTCAGCTACTTTTCCATTTAACTATTCAATATTCGTGCCAGTATTGAAATCCTTTTCAGTACGGGCTTTTTAATCAAGCCTTGCTGATAAAATATGTTGCTTGTATAATTTTTTTACACCAATCGCGATGCAATCTTCAACAATGAACGTCCATGTACCAACAGGTTGGTGTAACTGGCGTTAGCCAGAGGACAGGCGCATTCTCTGTTCTTAATGCTCTGTCTTATTTTTTTAGCCTGCGGACTATTCCAGACGCGTCGAAAATCGTAATCGTTTTCCCGCAAATTGCCCATGGAATCGCCACGAATACAGCAGGGCCATACGTCGCCATCCGGAGAAATCTGGCAGGAAATAACACCCGCGTAACAGGGAATCACCTGCTCATTCGTCTGCAAGAATTGTTTGACCAATTGATAATATTCTATTCGAAACGAACGAGCCACATCGGCCAGTCCTTGCAGACGATGGTTTTTCATCTCTTCAATTAAAAAATCGATGGCCGTCGCATATTCATCCAGCTCCGGTGTTATCTTTTCGCCTATGGTGCCCAATTCCACCCGTTCTTCGGCAATTTCCGTAATGTACGAATCGGGATTTAACCGAATCAATTCCCGATAAATTTCCGGGAAGCGTTGCACATTGAAAACAGAAATAACGGTATGGATGCCCAGGGTAAGGTTGGGATAGGTTTTTAAGCGTTTGAGTTCGCGGTATGTTTTCATGGCTCGTTCCCAATTGCCCGGATAGCCCCGAATTTTATCGTGCCGCGTTCCAATATCGTCTAACGATAAATTGATGATGACCTCACTCTCCGGGCAGGCCTGTAAAATGCCCTCCACACGCTCGGGAATAATGCGGTACAGACTGCCATTGGTCGGAATGTTAATGATGGCCGGTTTGGAACGACGGTAAATGGTTTTGGCCACTTCCACAATATCTTTGCGTAAGAAGGGTTCACCGCCACTCAGCGTAAACCAGAAGGGCGCCTGCCCAACCGTTGCAAATATTTTATCGTATTCATCAGGCGTTAAATTGTCGACTTTCTTCAGATAGACATTGCAGGTGGCACAACGCGAATTACAGGAATAGAGCAAACTAAGCGTAAAATTTGCCGGCATAGGAGCAGGCCCCATAGCCAGTTTGTAAAAAGCTTTGTAAACCGGTAGTTTTGACAAAAGTTGTATTTTTTTCTTAAACAAGGCGCCCCCGCTTATTTGTGATCAATTGAATCGTTTTTATTGTGCATCGTCTGTGGCTTGCCCAAAAAAGGGTAGGCCAGAATTTTTATTTTATTCCAGCGATTGTACTGGCTACCAAAAGCAATAACCGATAAAATTTTCACCGGCCATAGCTTTCCAAATTGTTTACTAAAAATAATGACTCGCGCTAACAGCATCTGTTTTTTTAATTGTCTTCCAAAACTCTGATGGATTTTACGATCGTACTTGCGTAATCTGGTAGCCGAATAATCCCCTGTTTGTAAGGCCTCTTCAATAACCGGAACACAGGCTTCCGCAGCCTCAATGGCATAATCGATACCTGCGCCAAACAAGGGACTTACCATCCCTGCTGCATCTCCCAATAAGAGCTGCGAGTCATCCGAAATATCATCCATGAGCCACATGGGAATGTAGCCGCCTTTTTTATCCACCACCGGCCTATGGTTAAGCAAGGCTTTTGTAGGCGTAAAAGCGTTCAAAAAATAGTAAAGCTTGTCTTTTAAAGGCGGATTTTTAATTTCCGGAAGAATGGTACCTGCGCCCACATTGCTCTCTTTTTTATTGGGGAAAATCCAACCGTACCCCCAGGGGTAAAGGTCCGGCGAAAAATAGATATGCACCTCATCATCGGCTACCGGAACGTCTGAAAGTTCATAAGCATAGGCATAGGCCCAGTACTGTTTCTTGACCTGTTTTTTGAAACGAGGATTTTTAAAAGCCACGGAATGGGGCCCATCGGCAAAAACGATGATCCGGCCATAGGCCTGCCAGACTTCATCTTTGGCAATATCCTTAATCTTAACCCGCACCTGACCGCTCTGCTGCAGTTGATAATCAATGACCTTCTGGCGATTTAAGAGAACCGCCCCGGCTTCCCTGGCCTTCTCGGCCAGGTGACGATCGAAAATCCGACGTTTTACGGTAACCTGATCACAATCGAAAACGACTTCACCCCAGGGGAGATGAAAAATATTTTTTTTGATGCTCTGTTCGAGCACCTGCTGATCGTCCACATGACGATCGAAATAAGGCCGGTCAAAGAGGCCGCCGCAGGCATTGGTTTTACCGGAATATTCATCTTTTTCCAGCAAGAGAACCGAAATATCCTTTTGTGCCAGAAGACGGGCGGCTACCGATCCGGCAATGCCCGCACCACACACAATAACATCATATTTTTGCGCATTTTTCCCTGTCATAAATCCTTTTATCGAATTAAGGTCAAAATTCTTGACCGGTTCATTCCATTGCTACTCAGCACACAAACATACTTTCCGGAAGGTACGCTCTGGCCTTGAGCATTTTTACCATTCCAATACATACGGTACTGACCGGCATTCAAAGCGCCGGAGAATAAAGTACGAACCAGCTTCCCCCGGATGTCATAAATCGCTACTTTTACATTCTGAGCGCTCTGCACTGCAGCACTTCCTAATTCAAAGACAATGATCGTGCTTTGATTGAACGGGTTGGGATAATTAGCCAGTAATTGCATGGTGCCTGGCACCTGCCCATTTACCACGCGCGTCACGCCTTTGGGGACAAAATCAGCGGACAGCCTGCCAACTTCCGTGCGTTGGCCGCTAAAATCGACCTGCACCAGCCGGTAATAGTAGGAATTGCCGGCAATGACGGTCTGATCCAGAAAGCGGTATTCCCTCCCCACACTGGAATAGCCGAGGCCCTGCAATTGTTCATCCGTCTGGTACGAGGCGATTAAGGTCAACGTCGTATCGGCATTTTCCGATCGCAAGATTTCAAAACCTAGATTGTCTATTTCGCTGGCGGTTTGCCAGTGCAACAGAATGCCTTCGGCCTCTTTTTGATGGTCAAAAGCAATGAGTTCCACAGGCAAAGAGTTGTCGCTGGAAACAGAGCCCAGGGTAAATCGGGCAAAATTGTGTAGCTGTCCGGCAATGCCGCTCACCGTGATTTTATTATTCAAGGCGTCCACGGACTGCGTGGTGCCGGCCAGAATCCAGAGTTCCTGATTGGAATCCCAGTAGGCGATTCGCAAATCGGCTTCGTTGTTAATGGCGGCCCACTCCGAAATGCCATCATAATAAAAATCGATGGAACCGTCATAGGTCGAAGCCAGAGTACGAATGGTGTAAAAGCCCTTTTGTGCAATATGATGCAAACCGCTGCCCAGGGCGCTTTGATTCTGGTTCTGACCATGGTTGTAGAACACCGAAGTCAGGCCTCCGGTAAATCCGCTTTGAAAATCAATCACCACTTTCCCGCTGTAAAAACTGGCCGGAGCCGGATCGCCGCTGGCAATGGTTTGTTCTTCAGCCTGATTGTTGGTCCACCAGGCCAGCTGTCCCTGAATAGTATTCCCGCTTTCAACGGCATCCTGCGCCGTACCGACTACATCGATGTCTCCATCTCCATCCAGATCGGCTGGCGTCACAAAATAGGCGTAGGTAAAAGCATTGTCGATGGTGTGTTCTGTAAAATTCTGGAATCCGTCATTCTCAAACCAGGAAACCAGATTGTCGTTATCGGCGCAGGCAACCAGATCGAGGTCGTCGTCTCCATCCAGATCGATGACCTGCACATTGCGCGAATGGTTAAAGGCCGTGCGAATGGTGTGCAGACTGCTGCCAAAGGCGCCGCTGCCGTCATTGGCCCACCAGTCGATGGTCTGGACTTTG
Organism: Caldithrix sp.; assembly: GCF_056497305.1. NCBI lineage: Bacteria > Pseudomonadati > Calditrichota > Calditrichia > Calditrichales > Calditrichaceae > Caldithrix > Caldithrix sp. Next base: position 10,817 of record NZ_JBSMDE010000203.1, read on the forward strand.
TAGCCAGCGCCCACCAGATCTTCATCGCCATCGCCATCCACATCGGCAGCCTGGGCATCATTCCCGGCGTAAGCGGTTTTAATAATCTCCTGCTGGCTGAAGCTGGTTAAGGAAGTCTGTGCCCACCAGCGGACATCCTCATCCGTCTGGGCCGTACCGCTAAAATAGTCGGTCCAGGCCATTCCGGCAATATCCTGGTCGCTATCCCCGTCAAAATCGGCCACGGCAATTCCGGCCGGCGAAGCGTAATTAATGATTTGATGCTCCGTAAAAGAGGGCGAAGCATTGCCATCGTTTTCAAACCAGCGGATGTAATCCCCGGCAACCGATCCTCCGGCGGCCGCATCGCCCATACCATCCACAATATCCAGATCGGAATCCCCATCAAAATCCAGAATGTGTACAATGTAATTAAACGGAGCGGCGCTGCCAATGGGGTATTTACGCCAGGGATTGGCATAGCTCGAAACCGGATTTTTAAACCAGACCAGGGTGCTGTCTGCATTTGCATTGCCTACGGCCACATCCGGATAGCCGTCGCCGTTTAAATCGCCCACGGCCAGAGCCCGCGCCGTTCGAAATTTAGCAGAGATGGTCTTTGCTGAAAAAGTATTTGAACCATCGTTCAGGTACAGCACCACATTTAGGGCATTGACATCTTCTGCGCCAGAGTTGCCTTCCGGATTGGCGGTGCAAACAATGTCCATGTCCCCATCCAGGTCAATATCGGCTACCTGATTTTTCTTGGCTTTTTCCAGATTATCATCGATTACAACGCGCGTTGAAAAGCCCACGCTCTGAGCCTGTATGCCGCCAACGAACAGCAGGAAAACGATTAGTCCTCCAAAAATGTAACTGTTTTTCATATAAAACGATCTCCCTCGAATCAAAATTTGTAGAGCCTTTTAGGCCCGCAGACCTTAACGGATTAACAAAATTTTTCCGGTTGCCCGCCGTTGCCCAATTTGTATCTGGTAAAAATACCAGCCGGAACTGATTATGGTTTGCCCGGCATTGCTACCGTCCCAGATAATGCGATAGGAACCAGGCCAGAGACGCCCGTTAAAAATGGTTTTTACTTTTTGGCCCATTGCATTAAACACCGTAACCACAACCTGTTGCCCGCGCCATTGCTCATTCTTAGGCACATCAAATTTAATCGACACCTGACTGTTAAACGGATTGGGAAAGGCTAGCGCATTGATTTCGGATGCAAGCCCTGGTCTGGTTCTTTGAGCCAGTTTACTTGGCCCGCTGGCCAGCGCGAGCGTAAAACAGGAATATTTATGAAATTCAGAATGAATGTCGAGCACTGTAATTTCTTTTCTAACCGTATCCACAACCTGACCGCCATCGCCAAATAGTTGCCAGGCCCTGGTCGAGTCATTCCAGTAGCTAATCCGCAATCGACTTTGATCCGCATTCAGTAAGCTGTTCCACTCCGGCAGACTGTCGTATTTAAAGACGGCATTGGCCTGATAGGGAGAATTCTGACAGACGATGGTGTAAATTCCGGCTGAGGCCACCTTTTCAATACCTGCTGCCAGGCTAAGAGAATCCGGATTCGCTCCATGGTTAAAGTGCGCCGTAGTTACTCCGCCCCCAAAGGGCGCCTGATATTTGATCAGTAACTGGTTTTGATTAAAGTGCAAGGTATCCGGATCGCCTGCAGCCGCGCTCTGGGCTTCGGCCAGATTATTTTCCCACCAGGCCAATTCTCCGGCATCCTGCGCAGTAGCCAGCAAATCGGCGTCGCCATCCCCGTCCATATCCTGAATTAGCACATAGTAAGCATAGGTGAATGTGCTGTCCACCGTGTGTTTTTTAAATGTATTTCCACCCTGATTTTCGTACCAGATGATTTTGTTCTCCTGGTCAACGGTCAGGGCCACATCCGGATCGCCATCGCTATCCACATCTCTTACAGCAACGTGCCGCGGGTAGCTCAGGTTGTCATCCAGGATCGTACGCCCACCGAACAGTCCGCTGCCATCATTGAGCCACAAATCGAGAGTGCCGGTTTTGTAGCCGGCGACAACCAGATCCAAATCGCCATCTCCGTCCATATCGCCGGCTTTTACATCATTTCCGCCGTAGCTGTCCATAATTTCCTGAATTTCTACGAAACTGGTGTCCGCTTGCTGCGCCCACCATTTCAGGTTTTCACCGCTCTGTGGGGTTAACGAGGCATAATCGATCCAGCTTAATCCGGCAACATCCAACCGTCCGTCCCCATCAAAATCAGCCACGGTGATGGCCGAAGGGGAAGAGGCCTGAGCCACCAGTTTGCTGTCAAATGAAAATTGAGCCCCATTTGAATGGTTTTTCAGGAAGCGGATGGAGTCTGAGACGGCGCCGCGATCGGCCTGACCAAAATTGGCATCATCCCCAAAGCCATCGATAATATCGGGCAGGCCATCGGCATCCAGGTCCTTGATTAAAATAGCGTAATGGTTGGGCGCCGCGCCGCCGATGGACCTTCTGGCCCAGAGCCCTACGTCAGGGGTGGAATCATTTTTGTAGATCATCAAGGCGCTGCTGTCCGATCGCGAACCAGCTACGATTTCCGGCCAGCCGTCCCCATTCAAATCGCCTATGGCCAGTCCGCGCGCGCCAGCCAGCAGATAATCCACTGCATGATATTCAAAAACCTGATTACCGGTATTTTTTAACCAGCCTACATTTAGCTTAAAAGGATCTTCCTGACCACTGTTTTCCGGGTTGGTGGTAAAAGCAATATCCAGATTCCGGCCTTCATCGCGATCGATATTGGCCACCGCTACCTTTTTCAGACCGATCAGCGAATCCAGCACCACATTCTTTTGCCAGGCGATCGGATCACCCTGGGCAAACATGACCACAGGAATGAGTAAAATGAATACCAGTTGCTTTTTCATACCACTTACCTTATCCAACATCTTTTCTGCTAATATCTTAATTTTACACACTAAAACCATGATGCCAGTCACTTCTTGCTCTTGTTTTCCAAAAGACATCGATTAATCGGCTCATTTTTTTCAGCTTTTCAGGCATTATCTGGCTGTAGACCATTAGAACCAATCTGTACAAAAATCGATTTTTTTGCGTTAGAGAAAAGAGCAGATTGGCTCGATTTAAGCGCGACAACCATTTTACCATTTGAGCGGCCACCAAAAAATTGGGCTGTAACTCCGTTTTCCACCATGATTCATAGGCGCTCAGAGCTTGCTGTGAAAAATCATTCCTGGCAATCGCGCCGGCAACCACCTCGGCCGCCTTAATTCCGCTTAAAAGCGCATTGTAAATTCCGCCGCCGGTTAAGGGATTGACAAACTCGGCCGCATCGCCGACTAAAATAGCGCCATCGGTAATCCTTGCCCCCTTAAAATTACCAGCCGGTAAAAGGCCCTGCCTGATTGGGCTCACAGGAATGCTCCCTTTTAATAATCGATGCAAAACCGAATTATGTTGAAGCCGATTTCTGAAAAGATTCTTCAGGGAATGATGGGAGCCATAGTACATCAATCCCACATTGGCTTGCTTCCTGGAAACAGGGAAGATCCAGGAATAGCCTGGTAATAGGGACGGATCATAGATGATGTGTGCAACTGGTGAAAAACGGCCTTTAAAGTATTGCCGCAGTCCCACCATCCATCGCGACTTCCGCTGCTCAAAGCCCAGAAGTCGGGCCATTAATGAATGGGCGCCATCGGCAACAATAATCACCTGCGTCTGAATGCGCAGCTTCTTTTCCTGATAGCTGAAGAAAACTTCAAACCCCTCCGATGTTCTTTTGAATTGCAGTAAACGAGCCGGGCAAAAGACTGCTGAACTGAGGCTGGCCGCCTTTTTAAACAGAAAATGGTCAAAATGGAAGCGCTGGCAACAAAAGCCATTTTGAAGTCCAGGCCTGGCCACCGGTGTTTTTAACGGCTGCCCTTGTGGGCCGTAAATAATCATCTGCCTGATCACATACCCACTGTTAAGAATCGGCTCATAATCGATTTGCAGGGTTTGCAGCAAGGGTAGAACTTTGTGCGAAATTCCATCGCCACACACCTTGTCTCTGGGAAAGGCTTTATGATCGATCAATACGCAGTCAACGCCCAACTGACTGAGTCGAATGGCTGAAGCGCTTCCCGCAGGCCCGGCTCCAAAGACAAGCGCAGTAAAGCTCAGGTCTTTCATGGCCCCGTTTCTCTCTTTAAAAATTTTTTAAAATACGATTTTAAGCCGGGCTCCAGCCAGATGATGCCGGTCAGGTAGGCCACTGCACCTAAAACGACCATCAGGCCCAAACGAACTATGGGCGTTAGAGGCGTAATGACAAAAAAGCGCAAGATCAGCAGCGCAAAAGCCATTAAAAAACTGCCCAAAAAGGGAGTGCGCGCACTTTGTAACCATTGCCGTAATGAGAGCCCGATAACTCGTAAGCTAAACATCAGAAACACCAGCATCAGGCAAAAAAGGACCACGGCCACACCCCAGACCATCGCAAACAAGCCCTGAGACAGTGTTAAAACAAGTACAAACGAAAGGGCAACAAAATAGGCCAAATTGACCAGCAATTCCGTCACCGGCCGCCCCCCGGCTAAAAAGACAACACTGGTCAAGGTCCAGATGGAACGGGTCACGCCCACTACGGCCAATACCTGCAATATGGAAATCAATGGACTCCAGTGGGCGCCATAAAAAATCTGCACAAACTCAGGCGCCACCAGCACCATGCCGCTAAAAACAGGAATGATGGCCAGCAACAGGCCGCGCAGCGTATCTTTGTACAGACTTTTAAAGGCTTCCGAGTCGTCCTGGACTTTGGAAAAGGCCGGGAACATGACGCGCAAAATGTTTTTGGAAATGCGCTGCACCGGAAAGTCCACCAATTGATAGCCCACGGAGTAAAAGCCCAGCGCGCTTTCTCCTAACCAGCGTCCAATGACCATATTGGGAAGATTGACATTCAAATAGTTGGTAATGCGCGTCAAAAACACGGTCCCCCCAAAACCGGAAAGTTCGGCCAGCGCCTGTCTGGAAAATTTTGGCCAGTACCACTCATTGAGCACCAATAGCGATGTCAGGGTCAACACAAACTCCTGGCCGATGATGGCCACCACAAAACTCCAGACCCCGCCTCCCCTTTTGGCCATCCAGATGGCCAGCACAGTGTACACCAAAGCAGCCGTTAGCTGCAGAACGCCAAGCGCGCGGAAACGCAGTTGTTTTTGCAACCGAACAGTGGCAATGCCCCGAAGGGCATAAAAGAAGAAGACGGTACTCAACCAGCGCAAAATGGGAATCAGGGCTTCATTCTTAAAAAACCGGGCCGCCAGGGGCGCTAAGACAAACACCAGGCCATAAAAGGTAACCGATAAGACGAGCAATACGCTAAAGGTGGTTTGATAGTGAATGGCCTGCAGATTTTTTTTCTGAATAAGCGGCACGCTCAATCCCATATCGAACAGGACAAAGGCCAGTTGCGTAAAAATGAGCGCCATGCCGATCAAACCAAAATCTGCCGGCAGCAGAATGTGGGCCAGCACAAACATGGTCAGCAGCCTGAAGGCCCGGGCCACAACTTCCGTGCTGATTTGCCATTTAACCCCGCGCAAAGACTTCTGTTGTAACGTACGCTCTTGTGGCTTTTGCGTCGGCAATAAAGGATCCTTCCTTGTTTTTCATTGAACTTTCATGCTTCTTTTTTGCTGCAAACCGTAAATCCGTCCCATGGTTCGCCTGAGCTCAGCAGATCGACTGCACGGCCCCTTAATTTTCTCATTTTTTACAACAATCTGCGGGACATCAGGCAACTCCTCTTTTCCACTGAAGTCGCTTGTAAACTACTGTAAAATTACCCTATGGTTGTTTTTAGTACGGCAAAAATGGCTCGCTCTGAGGAAGCAGGAAAAGCCATATCTTCTGTTTCAGTCTCAATCCTCGCTATTTTACAGACGCCTGAACAGACAGTGTAGATTCCGCCTTTGCCCCCTTCTTTACATGTCCACCCACAAAGGCCGGCAATGTATGGAATCCCAATAATGTTTAATCCGACGGCCAGGCACGGGAACGACAGACGCCAGCGCTCTTCAAGAACGTTCCATTCTTTTTAAGGCATCGACGCAATTGCCCAATTAATTAGAAAATCAGCCTGCCGGAGAAAGCGAATCATTTGGCGTCCGGTGGCAGATTTCAGACCCATGAATTGTTGTTAATCGCGTTCTACGCTGGACAGCTGGCTTAACAGATTTTCCAGACTCAGTTGGGCGCTCTCCCACTGCTCTTCCCAGCGTTCCAGATTCTGCAATATCTGCTTGTACTCTTTTTGTAACCGGACGGCCTGCGCCTGGTTCTGGTAGGTAAGCGGATCTGCCAGTAACCTTTCCAGCTCGCCTTTTTGCTTTTCAGCCAGCTCTATTTTTTCCTCCAACTGACTGATTTGCTCGGTTAATTGTTTGCGTTGTCGGCTAATTTTTTGGCGGGCTTGCGCTTCCTGTCGTTTTTGTTCTTTGCTCTTTTTTGAACGGTTTGTTTTTGTTGGCGCATTGGAGGTGTTGAGCGGAGCATTGCCCTGTGTTTCTGCCTGCCTGGCCTCTCGGAATTGTAAATAATCGCTGTAATTCCCTTCGTACTCCAACAATTGACCGTTTTTAATTTCCAGCACTTTTTGTACCAATTTGTCCAGAAAATAACGATCGTGCGAAATGATCAGCAGGGTACCGTCGTAGTCCTTTAAGGCAAATTCCAGGGCTTCTTTTGATTTTAAATCTAAATGATTGGTGGGCTCGTCCATGATCAAAAAGTTGGCCGGCGAGAGTAAAATCCTGGCCAGTGAAACACGGGCCTTTTCTCCGCCGGAGAGCACATTAATAGGCTTCTCCACGTCCGCTCCGCTTAGACCGAAGGTACCTAAAATATCGCGTTCTTTACCGCTGAATCCCGACGCAGCGCTGGATTGAACGGCCTCCAGAACCGTACTTTGCAAATTCAGAGCATCGACCTGATGCTGGGCGTAATAGCTCACTTTGACGCGTTCCCCCAGACGGATGGTGCCTTTAACGGGTTTTAACTGCCCTGTAATTAAACGGGTTAAGGTCGTTTTGCCTGCGCCATTTAAGCCCACCAGAGCAACTTTCTGACCGCGGTACAAAGAGAGATCAATACCCTGAAAAATCCAGGGCTGGCGGTCATTGTAGCGGAAATAGAGATTACGGATGTCCAGAACATGTTTGTAACTTTGTACGGCCGCCCGAATTTTAAAGCGAATGAACGTTTCGTCCGGAGGCAATTCGATGCGTTCCAGTTTTTCAAGCCGTTTAATGCGACTCTGTACCTGAGCGGCCTTGCTCGCCTTGTAGCGAAAGCGATCGACGAATCGCTGAATTCTCAGAATTTCGCTCTGCTGTTCCTCCCATTGCTTAACGAGTTGTTCCCGTTGTTTAACCTTTTCCTGTTCATAAAAGTGGTAGTTGCCATGGAACAGCGTCAATCGCCCCTGATTCAGCTCGGCTATAACCTGGGCCAGGCGGTCAAGGAAAAAGCGATCGTGGGAAACAAAAATCATGCTGCCGGTAAAACTGCGTAAAAAACTTTCGATCCATTCCAATGAAGGCAAGTCGAGATGGTTGGTGGGCTCGTCCAACAACAAGAGATCGGGCTTAAGAAGCAAAATCTGAGCCAGATAGGCGCGCATGCGCCATCCGCCGCTAAAGCTGGTGAGCGGGCGAAAAAAATCTTCTTCGGAAAAGCCAAGCCCCATCAATATCTTCTTTGCTTCCGATTCCAGTTCATAACCGTCTAAAATACTGAAGCGGTCTTGCAAAGCGCCCAATTTTTTAAGCAGAGGCTCGTGTTGCTCTGCACTTTGACTCAGCTTGCGCTGGATGTCCTGAATTTGTATTTCGATGTCAAGGATTTCCTCGTGCCCCTTTAAAACGGCTCCCAAAAGCGTGCCCTCGGCAAAAGCGACAGGTTCCTGGGGCAGGTAACCGATTTTGTAGCCGCGAGGCATCAAAATGCTGCCTTTTAGAGGTTTAAGTTGCCCGGCTAATATTCTCAAAAGCGTCGTTTTGCCCGCGCCGTTGGGACCAATCAGCCCGATGCGCTGCCCGGGACGCACCATCAACTCGATGTTGTTTAATAATCTACGCTCGCCTATTTCGTAAGATAAATTTTTAATCTGCAACATGTTATGTACTCCATAAATCAGGGCATGAATTTACAGAAATTCCTGTTAGAAATCTAATTTAAACGGTGTGCCACTTGCGTTTACTTCAGTGCCCACTTTATTTAAGGTAGTGAAACACAAAATACAAAGGTTGCGGATCGGCCAATCGGGAACAGTAAAATTCAAAAAACAATCAACAAGCAGACCGGCATCGGTTTTTAGAACAGGGCCGCTGGCTTAAAGAAACCGCAACCAGGCCGACAAACGAAGGGCATTCCCAAAACCTTGAACACACGGTGCGCTAATAGACCTTTTCCACGGGTAAGAAGCGAATCTGTCTCTGAATTTTAATGGGAATTTCCATTTCGGGGCCCTTTTTCTTTCCGACCTTACTGACTCTGGTTTTTGACCTGACAAACAACAAGCGTTTGGCAGAAAGAATCCAGCCCGTGTGGGGATTAATCTCAAAATTAGAGGTTTCAATACCCCAGGCATGGTACTTACTCTTTACATTGAAGGCATTGGCTACCGTGGACGAATCGTCCGAGGTGATGGTGGTGTAACCCTCAATCACTGCCTTTTTGTCCGTGTATTGAGTAAGCGTCCATTTGGTGCTTTTATGCAAGGGGAAAAAGGCCGTTTCTTCCGTTTCCTTTGTTTCCCAGCTCTCCTTGACCTGTAAAGGCTGAGGCGGGAAAACATGAAATACGCGATCAAACGATTGTCTGAGCATGGTTTCGGCATAAATCTGGTTAAAAGAGTTGACAATCTCCTTGCGTACTTTCAGATCGCGGATACCCAATGAATCGAGCATAGCCGACATCCAGGCATCGAGACCACGGACGGTTAACACTTTGCCATTGCGTTTAATCAGCAGCTGGAATTTTTGATCAAGCAGTTTATCATAAAAATAGTGGAACGATGAAGGCCTCTGCTCCGGTTTAGTAGAATTGTAGCGAAAGGTTCCCAGAGGCGTAACCACCCGCATTTTGATACTTTTAAAATAGACATCGAGTAAGGTGGTAAATTCCTGCTTTTCTTTGACTACAAATTGATAAGCGGTGTTGGCCGTGGTTTCCAATTTTCGATCACCCGCAATTACTGGATGGGTAATGACCTCTTTGTAAATCTGGATCATTTCGAACCTGGCGCCGGCAGGAGGATCGAATTCCAGGCGCACTCCTTTTTCTTTTTGACAGGCCAGTAGCAGCAGGGCAATAGCCATTACGTAAAACGATAATTTCATGGCGCTTCCTTTACGCTTTAAATACTTCTTTTAAAAGATTTAACGTCTTAGGATGAAATAATATGTTCGGCACGGGCCTTCCTTCCCGCATCTAAATTTCGACCGCTGTCCCGCCTGCATGGGGGCTGAACGGAGGAATCGTTCTCAGATGTAAAGTCTCGAGCTGAAGCTCGAGTTACGTTGCGCTTACGTGTGTCCCAGTGGAAGGGATTTCTCCCCCGCTGAAGCGGGATCGAAATGACAGTCGGCACAGGCCCTCCCTCCCTGATCTTTTCGCAGTTTAACAAAAAATTTCGTAATTTTTAATTTAAAATGCTCTCTCCTGCATTTGTAGTTTTATTGCCTTCTCCATGCTTGATTAAGGGTTACCGCTTTACGGCCTTAACACAACCTCCTTTATCGTATTTCTCCGACTTGAATGCTCCATTTTACAAACGGGTCAGTTTCCCCAGAAGGCCCGGATTCCCACGCCAAACGTGAAGTAGTTTTCCGCGCCAAATTGGTTTTTCAGGTAATTGATCTCCGGATAAATCCGATCTTTTTTAAAAATGGGGATGGCCATTCCAAAAGTAAAAATCTGATAATCAGACAATGAATCATTTAAGCGTTCGATCATGAAATTTTTATTCAGGTAAAAACTAAAATAGGGTTCCACACGCCACATCTCTTTACTGATTGTCAAGCCATATTTCCAATAGGGTCTGGATACATGCTTGAGCTGGTCTGACAGTATCAGGCCGCCGTGTACATTGAGGCTCACATCAAACCAGGTAAAGGATGGAGAATTCAATTGATGCCGAAGGCTGGCTTCAAACAAATAGGGGAAATAATAGCGGAATCCGGCTTCCAGGCGTAATGGCAATCCCCGGCTCAGTCCCAGGCTGGGCGTAAAGGTCATCTTTTTACTCATCTTCTCCCCATCTTCAGAAATGATCAATAGGTTGTCCATACCAACCGTTACGGCGCTCTGACCCTGCTTTAGAGTGCGGGCGGTGTAGTAATTGGTAGTAATACAAGAATTTAACAGGAAAAGCAGCAGTAATTCGAACCAGACCCTGTTAACAGCAAACTTAAATTCGAAAGAACGACGACGATACCATCGTAACATAAGCCTGTAATCCCTGAAAAGTTAATGAGGCTGTTTACTAAAAATAAACACTAAATTTCTTTCTGGCAAGTTTCTTATTTTGCGGCAAGGATTAACACCTTGTCCGCTGGCAATGGTAAATGCCCCGGAAGTCTGCTTACAGCATGTAAAAATAAGAGCAGGCCATGGCGACCATCGGTTCTGTGCAATCTTGACTGTCCGGGCATGAAAGAGTCTTTCTTCAGACGGAAGAAGAGAAATGCGCTACGGATCCAGATGAAGAATGACAGGCGGCTCGAGCCCTCACCTTCTGACTCACTCTAATTCTTCAGACAAAAAATTGTTTTAAAGCCCGGGGCCTATTTACCGATAATAGAAAGATTTTTAAAAATTCAAAAAAATTGCTTCAAAATTTGTGTTTTAGTCACACCCTGTAAATTAACTACCCCTTTATATTATGTCTTACTGAAAATATGAATCTTTGAAATCAAATGGAATTGATTTCTTCCACAATCGCTTTGTGCCTTTAATGGAATGTGAATGACTGATCTTCCCTCAAGGTCGTAACAAACAGGGAAACATTTATGAAGAGGTCAATTCTTTTTTTCTTAGGATTTATTTTTTTCCTGAGTTGCAGCAATCCACTGCAAAAAGATTATGTTCGGCAAACCAGCAAACCGCAGAACATTTATCAGGCCTCCCTGAATGAGCACATTGCCGAAATCGCGGTCTCTCCCCATCAGGAACAACTGGCCATGATAGTGGATACTAAGGAATTACAGATATTAAACGGTAATCAGCGCACAACGCATGTACTGCCCTTTTTTGTATCGGACTCGTTTTCAGTCTCCCAAAATGCCCAGACCATATCCTGGATTTTTAACCATAAACTCTACATCAACCCCCTGGCCCAGCAACAGGTCTTCACCATTCCTCTGCCCGATCAACGGGTGCAGATTGTTAAATGGCAGAATGACCAACCGGCACTATTGCTGCTTTCACAAAGCCATACCTATTCTCAGATTATTCAGTACCTAATCAAAGGCGACCGTTTAATTTCCCGACAACTGTTGCGTAGCACACGCTATAAAATCCACAGCGTAGATTTTAATTCCCTGAGCCACACTTTGACATTTATTGGAATCAACGTAATTTCAGGGGCCGCTTCTCTTTACTGGTTGGATGTAAATGGTCAAACTATGGATTCCATGCGCGTTGATCCAACAGCCCGTCTGCTTTCGATCGCTGAAACAGGAAAGCAAATTGCCTGGCTGGGGGGAAACAATGTACTTAAAATCATGAGACTCCCCGATCGGCAGGTGCAGACCGTAACGCTGCCTTTTCAGGCGACCTCAGCGCCCCAATGGCATAAAAACCAACTTTTACTATTTTCGGATGCTAACTACACGATTCTGGATTTGAATCCTCTCCATAAGACGGTCATTGCCCCCTCAACCATCCAAATGTCCGATGGCTATCAGCAGGCGGTGTGGGCCAACAATGAAGGCAATATTGCTCTGATTAAAATGGCCCAAAAGGACAGGTTACTTGTCTTTGATCCACGACTATCCAGTGTGCGCCACAAGCTGGAATTCGAAAATCAAACCGTTTCCAGCCTGAGCTGGAATAGAACCGGGCAAAAGTTACTTTATCTAAAAAACGATCGTGTGCAAATTCTTGATCTTGAGTCACACAAACAATATCCGGTAAACATTCCTTTTGAGTACGCGCCCATTGCGCGCTGGGGGCCGGAAGATGATTGGCTATCGTTTATCAGCAATCGAAAAGAGGCGCAAAAACAGATTCTGTTTAATCCCCAGAGCGGCCAGACCAAAGAATTTGCGATCGATCTCTATTCGGAGATCAGAGATTTTAGCTGGACCATCAGAACCCGAAAAGTACTGTACACCATTCCCGATATTTCGCGACTGTTTACCTATTCTTACACGGGCAACGATCTTAAATATGAAAAAGCCTACACCCTGGTGGCCGAGGCCGTACGCTGGGCGCCATCAAACACAGAGTTAAACAAAAAAATCGGAGAATATGCTATTTTTAAAGGACAACCTACGCTGGGTGTCTATTTTTTAAAGTCAAACAATTTGAACTGGATTCTCCATCTGCAGTCCCGTAACATTATTGATTTTGATTGGAGCGCCGACGGAACCGGTATCTATTATGTTTACAAAGAAGAGGGGCAGGCGCCCCGCGTAATCCTGGAGCAAATTCTTTATTCTGATGATATTTAATCATGGCATAAATGGTTTAATTATTTTTCTTTTGGTTTTTCCCCTGCCATTTTGGGGGCAATCGACCATTGAGGGCTATGTCACCATAAAGGAAGCCCACAGGCCGCTGCCCTATGTAAATATTTATTTGTCCGATACAACGTTGGGCTGCGTTTCCGATTCCAGCGGATATTTCTTTTTAAAGCATGTGCCACGCGGTTCGCACTTACTGGTATTTCAAAGCATCGGTTTTAAAAAATTGCAATGGCCGGTGACCATATCTGGTGACACCACGCTTGCGTTAACCGTTGCTTTAGAGCCAACTTCCTACAATACGCAGGAAATACGCGTGGAATCCATGCACTGGATTTCTCCGCTGGCCGAGCTGTTTCAGGGCAGTCACCAGTTGAACAGCATGCAAATTGTCGGGCAGCCGGGCGCTTTTGAAGACCCGCTTAAAGCTCTGCAATCCATTACCGGCGTTTCCAGTCATAGCGATTACACCAGCAATTTGTACATCCGGGGCAGCCAGCCGGAAGATCAGGCTGTGGTTCTGGATGGACTCTTGCTGCAGAATCCTTACCGCGCCAAAATTTTGGGCTATGGTGGAATCAGCGTGGTCAATTCCGATGTAATTCGAGACCTTAAATTGTCCTTAGGCGGCTTTCCAGTCTCCTATGGTAACCGTCTGGGCGGCTTAATCGAAATAACAACCTGTGATCCAGCCCATGAATGGAAAAACAAACTCTCCGTTAATCTACTTGCAGCGCGCTATTTTTTAAGCGGCCCGATCAGCAAAAATTTGGGAATCGTCTTTTCTTTACGGGGTACTTACTATGATTTTTTAATCCGGAAAATCACCTCAACCAAAACCACCTATCCCTTTTTTAATGATCTGTTTTTTAAACTCACCTGGAAATTCAGTCCGGCTTTTAATATCCGATTTACCAGCCTCGCTGGCCAGGAAGGCACCGACCTGATTAACGCCAGACAGATGAACGGCAACCTATTTACCAGAGCCAGAAATGTACTGTTTGCGCTCACTCTTTCTGGATTTCTGAACCAAAAACTCAACTACAAACTGATCGCTGCCAGGCAAAGCAACATGGATTCGCTGTTTTCGTCCTCTTCCTTTATTGGCAATTACAGCCACTATCGAACCAAAATTCAACGCAGTAATCTGCTTGGCAAAATAGAGTGGGAAGCGCTGCCCTGGTTATTTTTGGCCACTGGAGGTGAACTTACAAACGTGGAAGAACAAGCCACCCATCAATTGCAACATCTCATCAATTCCAATCCTACTTCCCGGGCCAAAATTCGTTACCGCGCTTCCAATGTTTACCTGGACAGCCATTTTAATCTACTCAAATCCTTGCGGGCTAAACTGGGGGTACGCGCCGATTATTCTACCCTTAACAAGATATTAACCTTTGATCCTCGCTTCTCTTTACGCTGGCAAATTTATGGTGAATTGTACGCCAGTCTGGCCTGGGGTATCTTCCGCCAATTTCCACAGATGATCAATTTGAACAGCAAACACGAACCCATTACCGCTCCAGACATCCTGGCCCAAATGCGCTCGCCTAAATTGAACTACCTGGGTCTGGGCCTGGGACACAAGCTTTTTTCTAGATTAATCTTGCGTCTGGAAGCCTATTACAAAGACACCCGATTTTTACGCGGAGAATACGTGGCTAAAATCGAGAACTCCTCGACCACTATTAGCATAACAGATGACTGGCGAGCCATGGCTAAAGGACTTGAATTCAATCTGGCCTACCTGTCTAAAAACTGGCAAAGTCAGCTGGGTTACGTTTACAGTGTGGCCCAATTCAAGAAGAACATCTATTCGCCCTGGGAATACCAATATTTTGACAACCGCCACTGGCTCAGCTGGTCCTTCCGGGAAAAATTGTCTACTAAATTGAGATTCAGCTCACTGATTAAAGCCTCCAGCGGCTTTCCCATCAGTGAACCCTTAGGCTGGACCAAGAGCAACACCAATGAATGGACGGTCATTCCTGTAAATGTGACCAGGCGCCATCCTTATTTTCGCTGGGATATCCGGCTTAGCTACCAGACCGAACGATTGCAGACCTATTTTGAAATCATTAATGTAACCAATCACCGGAATTTTGATCAGGCATTATATTACATCACTCAGAATGAAGCCGGCGAGACCATGATTAACCGCGATGTCATTTACATGCTGCCCCGTTTGCCCGTTTTTGGCTTCTCGCTTTCCTTTTAAGGCGGTAAAGCCGCAACCATAATATCAACCACAAAGAACAAAAAAATTTTACGCCCTCTGGGTTTCAATTAATCCCTGCCAGATTGTTTTAAGTTGACCTTGTGCCTCAGGATTTCAACTTTGCGGCTCTCTCTTTCAGCTCTTCAGGGGCCTCCGGATGTTGTACAACAAAGTCGATGTCTTTTTGAGCCATGGCCTGTTGCTGTTGCGCCAGGAAGACGCGAGCCCGATTCAAATAAGCGTTAAAAAAGAGCTCATCTTTTTCGATGGCCAGATTAAACCAGCTTAAAGCTTCGTCCGGTTGTTGGGCGTTTAAATGCGCTTCGCCTTTAAAATGATAGCCTCTTGGGTCCTCAGGGAAGTTTTTAACAAACAGGTCGGCAATTTCATTGGCTTTGTTGTAATTTTGACGTTGCAGGTAATAGCGAAAAATGCGGATTAAGATTTCCCGATCATGTGCGTTTTCCTGAATTGCTTTCTCAAATTCAGCTTCTGCTTCGGACAACTTGTTTTGCTTTAAAAAGACCATGGCCTGCGCCATATGCCCATGCGCTCTATCCTGTTCTTTGATCTGCTCCAACAATTCATGGGCTTTTTTCTCATCGCCACCGGCCACCGATGGCGTGAAGAGATAGATCATGAATAGGCCTTCTCTGGCCAGCAAGCTATCCGCTTTTAATGCAAGCGCCTTTTCAAAGGCGCTTTTCACCTTTCGCAATAGCATGGCGCCTTTAATCATGCCGGCTTGCTGAGCTTTCATGCCCAGTGTTTCACCTAACATCGCATGATATTCTGCTTTTTGCGGCTCCAATTCAATGGCCTTTTCAATATATTTTAGCGCTTCGTCATACTGATCTTTTTGAAAAGAAATTTTGCTTAAATAGAAATAGAGTTCGGGCTGATCTCCCTGTTCGTTTAACAGGGCTTTTAACCGTTTCTCCGATTGATTGATTTTCCCCATCTCGAACAGGTTCAGGGCATCATTCAGTTCAGGCATAACTTCCTCCGTTTATTGATTCATTTTATTAAATTATGAAAAATGGACCTCTATGTCATTTCTTAATCCAATTTATTGGGGCGAGAAATCTTTTAACCGAAACCAAAACAAAAAGCTTCTCGTTGCCCAATTTTTTGGGACTCATCCAGATAACAGAAAATTTTCCCCTTTGCAGAGCTCTTCTGTGTTCAAGTAAGGCGTACACCTCACCTGGCAAAAATCGGCGTTATTTTAACAGCATGACTCTCAGGCCTCGGTTTCCAGAAACGCCCCCAGACTTATCAGGTAAACATAACAGCCTAAAATTTGGAGAAAATAGCAAACAGAGGTGTGACCTAAGGCATTCTGAAATCATCAAAAACTGCAAAATCAAAATAAATGGCCATAAGCAAACAGCCCGAAGATGCCCCCGGTATGCACAAATACAATCTTTTTCGAGGACCAGTTACCTTCCTGCAACAACGCTTCGAAACCCAACCAGGCTTTGACCGTGTAAACCGGATCCAGCACAAAGCCATAACGCTGTGCTACGCGTCTAATGGTTTTAATTTCAGTCCCGGTAACTTTTCCGTAACCGGGCCCGACAAAGCCGTCAACTATTTCGATCTCTTCCTCTTTAATGATCAACTCGGGAATGAATCGTTGTTTAAAATCCAGAGCGATCTGTGCAATCTTTTTCTTGAAATATTCAGCGCTGTCACACACATTAACAGAAATGATGCGACAGGGATGTCCCATGAGCCACTTACCGATTAACAAGCCGGCATGGGTCCCACCGCTACCGGTAGCCAGTACAATCACGTCAACATCGGGTAGTTGCTGCACAATCTCTTCAAAGGCTCTAACATAGCCCCAGGCCCCAAAGGCATTGGAACCGCCTTCTGGAATAATGTAGCATTGCTCGCTTGCCTCGTTTGCCACCTGTTCCATGATGGCATTCACGTGTTGGTATTCTTCAGCGGAAACGAATTGTACATCCACATTCAGTAATTTATTTAGTAGAAAATTTCCGGTGGCGGGCTCAACAGGCGCCTGGCCTTTTAGAACAAGCGTCGTCTTCAGTCCCAGCCTGGTGGCCAGGAAGCCTACCGCCCGACAGTGGTTAGATTGAATACCGCCACAGGTAATAATCCTTTGCGCCTTTTGTTCGAATGCCTCTTTGAATAAAAAATCTAATTTTCTTACTTTGTTGCCCGATAATTCCAATCCGGTCAGGTCATCTCTCTTGACAAAAATGGGATTGGAGGTTTGACCTATTTTGATGGGTTGTAACGGTGTAGGAAGTAAAGCAAAGTCAAAATGTTCGATGTATTCCATATTTTCTCTTTACTTTTATTTTTAAATTTGTTATATGATAGTAATTAAAATAATAAAATAATCCAGACCTGCAAAATTTTAAAGGCATGACAAAATGAAATTGGAAGCGCCCCTGCTCTTTGCGGATGGAATGGATGATCAGGACTTTCTGGCCCTTAAAATTGTTTTGAAAAACGGACAGAATGCAGAGGAATTCAGGTCATTCTTAAAACAGGTACACTCACTGGGTGTGCAAAGAATACTTTTAGAAACGCCCCTCAGCGTATTGGAACATCTTTTTAAGCAGGATCTGTCGTTAATCAACCTCTTCCGCAAGTTCCGGATTTCCGTTATTTTCTGGCCCGATTTAGCACAGCTCTTTTCCAGCGATCCCCTAAAAGCCCGCAAATATGTGTTACCGGCGCTCTTTTGTAACCATCAATATTTTAAGCGAAATAAAATTTTAGGCTATCCGGTCTTTCATTTCTGGGATCAATCTCCGGAAGTCTATGCGTTTGAACAGGTCAAAGGGCGCACGTCGTTTACCATCCCTTCCCCGGAAGACGTTGAATCCATCTTTTTAATCAAAAAGGAACAGAATGGCAGTATGGACGATCAGGTGGTAGATATCACGGACTGCTTTAACAGAGAAACCGGCGCCTTCACGGACTGTAAGGCGCTAAGCGAAGGGAAGGCCATTGTTGTACTCCGCCTGTACGCGGTTTCGTCCAATACCAATCCCCCTTTTCTCATCAATTATTTTGACTCCTCCGCTCTGGCAGCCATTCAAAAGCATTTTAAAGAGGTACTGGACCACCTCCCGTTTCGCCCGGAAAGTATTGTCTATCCACTGGACCACATGTTCGACATCACCCAATCGATTAACAGGGTGCATTACACGCCTTCACTGGAAAATGTGTTAAATGGCATCAAAAAAACCATAGCCTACTACTATTTTAAGTCCGAGGCTCAACTCGACAATTTTTTCCTTAAAATTGTTTTTAAACGCTTTTTTGTTTCTGTGTTAAAATCGCGCCTGGAAATCATCGCTTCAAAAGTACATTACCTGGTGCGAGCAGAGAAGCCCCTGACGCACATCTTACCCACCGATCACCAATATATTTTAACCATTGATCATAAACATTTTCACATCAACACCCCCTACTTCTGGCAAAGTTTCAGCGCCGTTAAACAGATGGCCTCCGAAGCCTTTGCCAACGATCAATCCAATGTGGCGGTGAATTTTGCTTCTTTGCTGTCACCTTCTTTTTCCCTGGTTGAACAAAAATTTTACTTCGATCTCCTAACTCAGGCCGGAGCCACACAATTCTGGCTGACAGTCGACCGTGTTCCGGCTGCTCAATTTTCTGATCCCACGCTATTCAATACGCAAAGCGCCTACTTGCACCAGTTAATCAATTTTTTAAACAAAGGCGTTCCCAACGCCCAAATTTTGATGTTGATCCCCTCGCTGGATGTCGACAAAGCAACCTATTACCGCACCGTCGAAGTCCTGTCTAAGTCGGGCATGCAATTCGAATTAATCAGTTTCGATCATTTTATTGCAGAAAGATATTGTAAAATAGAACAGGACAGGATTCTATTCAAACAACAATCATTTAGTCTCATTTTATTGCCGGGCATTCGCAACATTCCCTATCGTGTTTTGAAGAAGCTGTTTTTATTCTTTAAATCCGGCGGACACCTTGCCACTTTGTGCGTGCTACCGGACAAAGTTGAGCTTAAAGAAAAACTGAAAAAATTCAGGAAGATTAAACGCCAACTCTGGTTGTCTGATGAAAGTTCGGGCAGCATGGCTTTTGTCCAGGACGACTCCCAGGGCAAGAGTTACTTCATCCCTAAAATTGAACAACTCCATTCATTTTTGACCTTCTACCTGCAAAAGAACACCGTATTTTGGGAAGGAAACGATATTCTGCTCAGAGTCAAAGAGACACAACACTCTTACTTCGTCTTTTTGACCAACCTGCGTTTTGAGCAGTACAATCGGGGAGTGCTAAAATCGAAAGAGATTGCTCAACCATATCAGTGGTGTTTTGCCGAAAAAAAACAAAGGCCTGTTCATTACTGGAACATCTACGCCGATCAGCTGGAAGTTCCCCTGACCTTTGCCCCACTGGAGAGTAAGTTGATCATCATTCCAAAGAATAGCGATGTAAGCGACTTATGGCGTCTGGCTTTTTGTAGCGCGAATGATTTTGAGCTGGAGGTCACACCGGAAAATCAATTTCTGATCTACCTGCCTCAGGACCAATTGGGACCTGTTGACATCGTTCTGGAAAACAACAAGAGCCAGAGGCCGGCCAGTTTTATGATTACCGAAGTACACCCACCCATTGCCCTGCCGGACGACCACTGGATTCTGGAAACGGAGTTTTTTAGCAAGGTAATTCATTTACAGGATATTGAATCGATTTTGGACCCCAGAATTTCATCTATTCGACTGCGCAACAGTTTCATGCTCAAGCAATTCCGGAACGATTGCGAATATATTCTGGAGTTACCGGGTTTAACCCAGGCCTGCGAGCTGAGGATCAACGGACAGGTGGTTAATAGGCGCTGGTATCCACCTTTTAAATTCCGCCTGGGGGCCTATCTAAAAACGGGGGAAAATCAGATTGACCTCATTCTGAATCGCGGCGCTTTTGCGAGTATTGAATTATTTAGTCCTGTGCCCAGTTTTAAACTGCCTGGCCCGCTACAATTGAAAGTTTTAAAACAATTTGAAATCAAACCGCAAGTCCCTAATCGGGACACCCCTCTCTGATCCACTGAAGGATGCCATTTAACTGATTTTGATTTAAGGGCTCGCGGGGAATGGGGGGCATCAGGTCCTGCTGCTCATTAGGATAGCCAACCGACAGAATCAAATACAGCGGCGCAATATCCGGATTTTTTTGATGGATGTTCAGATCGATCAATTTTTCGCCCGTTTTGGTTAGCGTAAAATTTAGTAGTAAAGATTTAGTCACCAGAATCGAGTAGGTTAAACGGTTCGTATTGGTTGGTTGGTCCGAAGGAGAATGACATCCAGATTCCAGGCCGCATTTTCTATCGAATAAAGGTTGTACATGATTTAGAAAACTGACGCCTTCTTCAGGAAAGACAATTTCCTTATTTTCTGAATCGGTTCCGTTTTTGCCACAAAACACAACAATCAGTGAAAAAGTGCATAAAATTAGAGCAGATTTAAAAAAATTAAAAAAATGTTTAAATTTTGACGATAGTCTTATTGTCATAACACACGTTTTGTTTTAGTGAAACATGAATTGGAATTTACAAAGGATTGGCAAAAGAAACGAATTTTTTTGCCAGAGGAATAAATTTGATAGTTAATAAATTAATTTTTAACCTTCTACTTAAGAGAAAATTTACAGGTAGGTATGCGTGCAGAGCAGATGCGAAAAATATTGATTATTGAAGATCACAAAGAGATGCTCCTCATCCTTACGCGTTTTTTGGAAGAGGACGAATTTAAGGTATTCGGTAGCGAAGATGCTGAAAATGGTTTAAGCATACTGGAATCCGAAAAACCGGACCTCGTTTTACTGGATTTGATGTTGCCAGGTATGTCTGGGCTCGAAGCCTTAAAAATCATTAAAAATACGGCGGATTCTGCGGGCTACACTCCGGTTATTATCATCTCGGCCAAAAGCGCCACCGAAGACATCATTACCGGTCTCAAATTGGGGGCAGATGATTATTTAACCAAACCCTTTAATCTGGATGAACTTAAAGCGCGCATCAACACGGCCCTGCGCATCAAAAACCTGAATGAAAATTTACGAAATAAAAGCCAAGAATTGGAGAAAGCCAATAAACAGATTAACCAGCTCTATCAACAATTACTGGAAAAGAATCAGGAACTTAGGCGTAATGTTTTTAATCTGAACTCTCTATTCGAAATTTCCATTGAATTAAACTCAATCCTTGAATTTGACCGGCTGGTAAACTCTATTTTACTCACTCTGGTCGGGCAATTTTCCTGTAAAAACGCACTGTTTTTATTAACTTCGAAAGTGAAGCCGGATTTATTGGAACCTATCAATTCCAAAGGATTTCACCAAAAAGAGATCGAAGATTTTGCCATTCATCGAACCGACCCTTTGATTGCGAGCCTGAACCAAAATCCGGCGCCTAAATCGATTGACGCCCTGCAATTAGAATTAAAAAGCAAATCGTCAGCCCTTGAAAAATTAAAACAATTGGGGCTGGAATTTGTCACCCCCATAATGGTGCAAAATCAGTTACAGGGCTTAATCGCCCTGGGCCAGCGCCTGTCTAACCGCAATCTGGATCGCAATGAATGGGAACATCTAAGCATTTTGACCAACATCATCTCCATCTCAATTGCCAATGCCCTGCTCTACGATGAGATTAAACAACTATCTTACACAGATGGCATGACGGGATTGCACAACTTCCGTTACTTTAAACTGCGTCTGAATGAAGAGGTGGTACGTCACAAACGTATGCGGACCGACCTGTCTTTACTGATTCTGGATGTTGACCATTTTAAAAATTACAATGACACGCTCGGTCATCCGGCTGGCGACGAGGTACTGAAAAAATTTGCTCAAATTCTGCGTCAGACCGCCCGTGAAAATGACATTGTAGCGCGCTATGGCGGAGAAGAATTTGCCGTGATTCTCCCAGGCACCACAAAATCCGGTGCAGTTATTGTAGCCGAACGTATTCGTAAGGCGATTGAAAAGACCTATTTCCCTCATGAAGAGATTCAACCCATGGGTAAAGTCACCGTCAGTGTGGGCCTGGCAACCATGCCTCACGATGCGTCCACGGGTGAAGAATTGACACAAAAGGCAGATGCCGCGCTCTATTTTGCCAAACGCCACGGACGAAATCGTGTAAAGGCTTTTGACTCAACTGTAGAGAAGGAAATTCTTCAATGAAAATCGGGATTACCTGCTATCCGACCTATGGGGGGAGTGGCGTGGTGGCTACTGAATTGGGAATTTATCTGGCTTGTGAAGGTCATGAGGTGCATTTTATTTCGTACGCCATCCCCTACCGCTTGAATCAGTTTCAAAAAAATTTGTACTTTCATGAAGTGGAAGTGCTTGAGTATCCGGTTTTTCAATATCCGCCGTATTCGCTGGCCCTGGCCTCCAAAATTGTGGAAGTGGCAGAATTTGTGGGATTGCAAATCATTCATGCCCATTACGCCATACCCCATGCCACCAGCGCCTGCCTGGCACGCGATATTCTCGGGAATCACAACATTAAAGTCATTACCACTTTACATGGCACCGATATTACGCTGGTTGGGCAGCATCCCTCCTTTAAACGTACCGTCCAATATGCCATCAATAAAAGCGATGGCGTTACCTCGGTAAGTGAATACCTGGCCAGGGAAACAGGCCAAGCCTTTGACATCAATAAAAATATCCAGGTCATACCTAATTTTGTGCCAACCAATTATCTTAAATTGGCTGATAAATCGCCTACTGTTAGAACACCAGACAAAAGTAAGCCATTGGTCCTCTGCCATATCTCCAATTTTCGTCCCCTAAAAAGAGTGAGGGACATTGTGTTGATTGTGGAACAGCTTATCGGTCGTTTTCCGGTTCTGGTTTACATGGTTGGAGACGGGCCTGACCGTTCTATTGTGGAGCATATGATTCATGAAAAAAATCTTGAAAAATACTTTATCTTCCTGGGCAAGCAAGATTCGGTCATGAATATTCTATTAAAATCAGACATTTTCTTATTGCCCAGTGGAAATGAAAGTTTTGGACTGGCGGCCTTAGAGGCCATGGCCTGTGGCGTGCCCTGCGTAACTTCGGACGCCGGCGGTTTGCCAGAGGTCAACATTGATGGGAAAACCGGATTTGTGGTACCAATCGGTCAGATCGACCGCTACGTTCAGGTAATTGAAATGTTGCGAAACGACACAGAACTACGGAAACAATTTGCCAGCAATGCCAAACAGAGGGCCTTTGCCCAATATCATCCGAAAAACATTACGCCCCTCTATCTGAAATTCTACCAGGAAATTCTTAATCAGGAATAGGACGGCAAATGGCCGAACTGCTTAAAACCCCAGCCCTGATTTTACACTCCATCCGCTGGCACGAAACCAGCAAGATTGTTACACTTTACAGTCGTGAATTGGGATTGCTCAAGGCCATTGCCCGCGGTGTATTCCGTAAAAACAGTCCTTTAGCTGGCCGTCTTGAAACACTGAATCTGGTTCAAATCGCTCTTTCATTTAAAGAAACGCGCGAATTACAGATCATTACTTCGGCTGACATATTGGACCTTTTCCTTCCTTTAAAAAGCGATTTACACCGCTTACCTTTTGCCATGGCCATGTTAGAAACGATTCAAAAAACTTTGCAACCCGGGCACAAAGACGAAATATTTTTTGATTTCCTTGTACAAATGGTGCGCGCCACTCAACAAGCGCCCCATCCGCAAATTGTGTTCTGGTATTTTTTATTAAAATTTTGTTCTTACCTGGGATTTAAACCTAACTTCCAGAGCTGCCTCTGGTGTGGCCAAAGCGACTTTGAACAGGGCGCCATCTTTGTGTTACAGAAAGGAGGCCTGGCCTGCACCCGTTGCGCTTCTGATACGGCCCACAATTTAAAACTAAATGCTAAAGAGATCTATTTTTTACAACGTTTACAAGACTACCCTTACAAAAAAATTCATACCTTAACTTCTGAATTTGGTTTTTCCATTGATTTTACCGCTTTGCTGTTGAAATATTTAAACGTCCACCTTGGACATTCTCTGCATCTCGATTCATTAAAAATGCTCCCTTAAAAATAAAGACGTTTGCCCAATTTTTAAGGTAATCTTAACTCTGGTAAACTCTAAATCTGGCCAATGCTGGTTCAACCTACGAATCTTTCTACAGAGAATTCTGGTGAGCAATCCGTTTAAACATGTAAAAAAAGCGAATTACAAAGGCCAGGCCCGCAAAACTCAAACCAGTTAAAAATCCCAACCAGATACCATTGACATTGAGTTGAAAGGTAAATCCCAATAAATATCCGACCGGTAAACCAAGCACCCAATAAGCCGCAAAACTTAATATCATGGGAATTTTTACATCTGTAAGACCGCGTAAAATAGCAATACCCGCTGCCTGGGTTGCATTGGAAACCTGAAACAGAGCGGCAATGATTAATAAAGTGGAAGCCATTTTGATGACCTGGCCATCCTGAACGAATAACAGGGGCAATTCATCTCTAAAGATGACAAACAGTAATCCAAAACAGCTCATTAATACAATAGCTAAAAACACCGTGGTCAGGCCAGCGCGCTTTACGCTTAACAAATCGCTTTTGCCCAGAAAATGGCTTACACGAATCGTACCGGCGGCCGTAATCCCCAGGGCAACCATGAAAGATAGCGAAGCCATGCTCAGCGCAATTTGATGTGCCGCCAGCGATTGGCTGCCTAACCAGCCGATCATCACAGCAGAAAATGAAAAGGCCCCCACTTCAAAAAAGTGCTGAAAACCGGTTGGGATGCCAAGGGCAGCTAATTGCCTGATACGCTGCCAGCTTAAATACTTCCAACGAACCGAAATCTTAAAATTGCTAAAACGTGGACTCCAGCGGATGAAGAAGATTAAAGTAAGCCCCTGAATGATGCGCGTCAATAAGGTAGAAAACCCTGCGCCCGTTAATCCCATTGCCGGAACCCCCCAGTGACCATAAATGAGCAGCCAGTTGCCCAGGACATTAATCAGATTGGCCAGCATCATTACGTACATGGCCGGTTTTGTAATGCCCAATCCTTCTAAAAATTGTTTTAAAGACTGGAAAATAACGAATGGCACAAAACTAAATCCGATAATGCGGGCGTAGGGAATGGCCAGAGTAACTACGGTAGGTGGCTGCTTTAATAATGTAAGCAATGGCGCAATGAAAAAAATAAGTAAAGAAAGCAATAAAGTAAATAGCGTATTAAACCACAGCGCATTTTGTAAAATATTAGCGCAGGCTTGCTCATCTTTTTGTCCACGGGCAATGGCCACCAGCGGGGTAATAATCAACGAGAGCCCAAGACCAAATACTAAAAACAAAAAGGCCAGTCCATTGACCAGGGAAGCGGCAGCCAGGGAATCGGCCCCCACGTGACCGACCATCATGCTATCCACCACGCCCAGCATTACATGTCCCAGGTGAGCAATGGAAACCGGATAAGCTAAACGAAGCGTTTCTTTAAAATGGCTGGAATAGATTCGAAAAAACGATGTCATGGTTTTGCCCGCAAATCAGTTGACCTGATGCTTGTGGTAAATCTCAATTTTCTTAATACGGACTTTAAAGAATTTGCCTGTGTTATTCGCTGCGGGTTACGTTTATTTTGCATGACTTTTCATTAGCGCCGATGTTCAATTTTAAAACATTTGTTGTACTATTCCTAAAAAATAAGGCCATCCAACTCCCAGATAAGCGGATGGCCTGAATTTGGAAAAGATTAATAGCTATTTTACAGCTCATTTAAAATCTTGGTGTACAGGTTCAATAATTCCTGTTCCGGATCTTCGGAATGACAGGCATTAATCTCTTCCAGAGAAATGCCGATTTTTTGCAATAACTGACGGGCCTGGTACCAGGTAGGAATCCAGACCAATCGACGCCGGATGGCCTCTTTATTGCCCAACAATCTTTCAAAGTGTCCGACATTCAACATGAAATAGATATTATTTGGGAACGGTGAGGAAACTTTAAGCGAACGGGACGGATCCCAGACAAAACAACCGGGATGCGGGTCCCAAACAAGTCCATTTTCCTTCAGATTCCTGGCAAAAATACAAACACGCTCAGTAAAAGGAATCGGAGACAAATCCGTTTTAGGATTAAATGGTGTTGATTTCATGCGATCCTCGTTTTGATTTCACAATTTATCAATTTTTAATGAATTATGATTTTATCGATAATAATTTAATTAAAAATTTAGAAAATTCCTAATTAAACGTAAAACGGCAGGTAGATAAAAGTAGACTTTAAATTCACTCTTTGAATTGCAAGATTTCAAGGTAAAATTAAAATTAGAGTATTTTTAAAGCTTTACAGGTCTCATAAGTAAATTTTAGATAATGATCGAATGCGTTTTTATATCTACTAATTTTACTAAAAGCGGGTTGATGAGCAATTGGGAATAAACTGCGGCTTAATAAATTAGTCTCCGCCCGGCAATAGTTAAATGCTCTGGACGGGTATTCATTGCCCGGCTCAAAGCCCCAGTAATAATGAACATTTGATTTAAAGCCATCTTTTGTCAATAATTTTAGAACAGGTTCTCCCAGCGTTAAAATGGGAACATCGCCAAATATATCCAGTTCCTCTATTAATAATTTTAAATTAGGATCAAGATGCTTTTTTAGAACATCAAACGTTTTTTCCGGGGGCTTTTTATAAAAGTACTTAAATAGATTAGTAGCGTAAATATTCTCTATTCCAACATTTAAATTTTTGCAAATTTTCTCAATATAATTTTTAAGCGCCCCGTTTTTATCCAGATTTAAAGTAATATCAATTTTTTGTCTGGATTTTTCCCGCTGAATGGTTGGATCCTGAGCAATGATGATCACTTTAATTTCACTGCTCATTTTAAAAGGCACGACGGGGAGTAAAGAATCATCAATTTCATTCACAGGATCATCCATAAAATTTTTAAGATAATCTCTAATCAAAATCGCTTTTTGAATAACTTCACTTAAATGCATCTCTTTTTTCTCCTTAAAATCATATTTGTTTTCAATCCTTTTTCCCATTTAAAATTTCAATCATTTCCTGAAAAGTTTCCAGGGCGTCCTCAAGATTATCCACAATTTCTTCGGCTAAAATGTCCGGAGCAGGCAGATTGTCCAGGTCGGCAAGGCTTTTGTCTTTGATCCAGAAGATGTCCAGGCTGGTCTTATCCCGGGCGATGATTTCATCGTAGGTGAACTTTCGCCAGCGGCCATTGGGATTATCCGGCGACCATGTTTCCTTACGTTGATGCCGGTTTTGCGGATTGTAACAGCGGATGAAATCTTCAAGATCTTCCAACTTTAACGGATTTTTCTTTAGCGTGAAATGTACGTTTGTGCGGAAGTCATAAATCCACACTTCTTTTGTCCAGGGCTCCTGGCTGGCCGGACGATTGTCAAAGAAAATGACGTTGGCCTTGACACCGGGCTTGTAGAAAATGCCCGTCGGCAGACGCAAAATGGTGTGCAGTTCAGTGTTCTCTAAAAGTTTTTTGCGTACCGTTTCACCAGCCCCGCCTTCAAAAAGCACATTGTCCGGCACAACGACGGCGGCTTTGCCGGTGGTCTTTAACATGGTGTAAATGTGCTGCACAAAATTCAACTGCTTATTGGAAGTGGTGGCCCAGAAATCCTGCCGATTGTAAACCAGCTCTTCTTTTTCCTGCTTGCCTTCTTCATTGGTAAAGGTCATGCTGCTTTTTTTGCCAAAGGGCGGATTGGTGAGGACATAATCGTACCGGTCGCCGGCATCGGACACCAGTGCATCGGTGGGAGCAATGGAAGCGCCTTTATCGATATCGCCAATATTATGCAGAAACATGTTCATCAGAGCCAGCCGGCGTGTGTTGGCAACAATTTCATTGCCATGGAAGGTTTTGTGTTTTAAAAATTCCTTCTGCTCGCGATCCAGAGCATAATTGTTGACGATAAAATCATAGGCAGCCAGAAAAAAACCACCCGTTCCGCAGGCCGGATCGGCAATCGTTTTCATCGGCTCCGGACGGATGCAGGCTACCATGGCTTTGATTAAAGGTCTTGGCGTAAAATATTGACCGGCCCCGCTTTTTGTGTCTTCGGCGTTTTTTTCAAGCAAACCTTCGTAAATCTTTCCTTTAACGTCCGCGCCCATGGTCGCCCACTTTTCTTTATCGATCATATCGATCAATTTGTAGAGTTTGGCCGGATCCTGAATTTTATTTTGCGCTTTAGTAAAAATCTGCCCTAACATTCCTTTTTGATTACCTAACGCTTCAAGGGTGCGGACGTAATGAGCTTCCAGCTCAGCCCCCCGTTTGCTGCGCAGACTCTGCCAGTTGTATGCTTCTGGAATGGTCAAATGACGGTTGTAAGGAGGTTTTGAAAATTCATCCGCCATCTTTAAAAACAGTAAATAGGTCAACTGCTCCAGATAATCACCATAGCTGACGCCATCGTCGCGTAGAACGTTTGCAAAACTCCACACCTTCGAAATAATGGCCGATGTGTTTTCGGACATCTTAACCTCCATTGTTAATTTTCCTTTTAGACTTCTGCAAAATTGCATTAATTGTCATTCTGAGCGAAGCGAAGAATCTCATAAGTTAAATAAAAACAGTGGATTCTTCGTCGTCCCGATTCTCGGGACTCCTCAGAATGACAGCCACAGTTTAATTTTGCAGAAGTCTTAATTTTCCTTTAAATAATAGCCGCCCGTTTTCCGGCTACCGCGTCTTTCGATTAACGATTTTTCTTTTAGAACTTTCAATTGTCTTTCAATGGTCTTTAGAGACCGGTTTGCAAGAAGCGCTGGAATATCTTTAACCTGAATTCCGGGATTTATTTTTATGATTTCCAGCAATTGTTTTAATTCCTCATTTAATCCCTCAATTTTATCATCATCTTGCGGGGTAGCTTGGGGGGTAGCTTGAGGGGTAACCTGGGGGGTAAAATGAGGGATTATTTTACCGTTATTTTTTTTAGAATAATATTTTTGATTTGGACTATTGGGTTTTTCAGGTATTGTTAATAATAATAGTCCTTTTTCAACTAATGGATTTAATATATTTCGCCTGAAATATTTTCGATCTCTCAATCCTGTAAATTTTTGAATTTCTTCCCTCGAGCGGGGTTTTTCACAAAACGCCAGAATTCTTTTTATTCTCTCCTCTTGCGGGGTAACCTGCGGAGTAACCTGCCGGGCTATTTTGCTTACATCTACGACAATTTTGAAAATATCACCTTCAATTAATTCCGGTGGCGTATCTGAAAAAACATGGTAGTATTTGAACAGATTACGCACACCGGATCCAAGTTCATCAGCGCGGCCAATTTCCCTGAAAAAACGGGCAATCACCGGATTTTTGGGGAACGGTGAAAAATTGGCGGGCGTAATAATGCCGTAGCCATGCGGACGGTTGGCATTCTCCGTAAGCACACGATTCTGTTCAATAACCAGTTTAGCCGGATAGTGATTTAAATATTCCCGATGAATCAAAATATTGGAAATCACTTCACGAAACATTCGTTCGCGCGGAGAGATGCGCTGATCCCCTTCTAAATAGAAAGGATCGGGCAGGTGTTTCTGGATGAAAGCCATCAAGCGTTCGTAGCTTTCAATCAAATTGGTGCGCACGTCATCCCGATCATCGTAGCGGTCCACATTAATTCTGCGCAAAATGGCGTCTGTTCGGTAGTGCGGCAGTATGGAGTGAATGACTTCATCCCTGCCCAATAAAAGAACGGCAGCAAGCGTAAGTCCTTGCTGACCTGTACGATAATCTTTTTGATAAAGCCGCGCGCTTTTGAGCAATTCCATATCATCTAATTTTAACCAAGGGTGCTCAGGACTGCGAATGGAAAGCATTTTGCGTACATAGCGTATTAGATCTTTGCGCAGATCGCCTGCCTGCACATAAGGGTAAATTTTATTTTCGGAAAACGTACTTTGCTTACGAATGTACA
>NZ_JBSMDE010000204.1:0-11907 GCF_056497305.1 Caldithrix sp.
GTTTCCTATCTCGTCCTTACAGGACGATCCATGTTTTTTGTGTTTTTGCTTTACCCACCGCTGACGCGGTTGGCTAATTTGTTTCGTCCCTACGGGACTTCTTAATTTTTTAGTGTATCAGCTTTAGAACAACCAACGTTTTATGTAGGAAGTTCAGGAGGAATATTTCCAAAGCAACATAGCCGCAAGCAAAAACAACCACATAGAGCACAAAGAATTAGAAAAAAAATAAAATTTATTGACATGTACGGCTAGGACTAATCAAAGCGGCACAATTTGCTCCCCCTTCCCTTTATTAAAAGAAGGGATGGGGGCCGGGGGGTTAGGATCTTCAGCATTAAAATTTTCGCATCCCGCTAAGCGGGATTATAAGTTTTAATGGAAGTATTCTAAGGTGCCAATGGTTTTCTTACCAGTTGAACAAAAATGAAATGGAACTGTTTAATAAAAATTTTGTAATGATTTTTTTAAATGTAAGCGGATGAAAAAACAACTTGCTAAAAATCCTTAATTTGAGTAGCTTTTATGTTTCTTAATTTAAACTAAGAGGAAGAGATCATGCAGGTTAAAACAGTTCATCGTCTGGCAGCAGGATTAACATTTGTTGTTTCTACAATTATCTATTTATTGACTATGGCGCCGACTATGTCGTTTTGGGATTGCGGCGAATTTATTGCCTGTAGTTACATCGGTGGCGTACCCCACCCTCCAGGTTCACCGCTCTTTTTGTTGGTCGGACATCTGTTTACCTTTATCCCCTTTGGTGATCCCGGCTGGAAAACCAATCTAATATCTGTGTTGTCCAGCGGTTTTACGGTCATGTTAACCTATTTAATCATTGTACACCTGATTCGTCAATGGAAAGGCGGATTGAAAAGTGCATCAGACTGGTATCTGGCCATTTACTCCGGATTATTAGGCGCTTTTACTTTTGCCTTTACGCACAGTTTCTGGTTCAATGCCGTGGAAACCGAGGTGTACGCTGCTTCCATGTTATTTACGGCTCTGGTGGTCTGGTTGATCCTTGTCTGGTCTACCAAAGCCGATGAACCAGGCAACGAACGGTACTTGCTGCTCATTGCCTATCTGATCGGTCTGGCCATTGGAGTGCATCTGTTAAATGTACTGGCCATTCCATTTGTCGCTTTAATTTTCTTTTACAAACATTATGAACTAAATCTCAAAAATTTTATCATTGTTTCTGCCGTTTCCGCAGCTATTATTCTGGCTATTTATCCAGGAATGGTAATCTATTTGCCGCAACTGGCTTTAGTTTTCGGCTTTACCGGGTTAGGCCTCCTGTTTATCGGGGTCCTGTTCTTCAGCATGTGGGCCATTAAAAACCACAGACATGTGCTTACGTTGATCTTTTCTTCTTTGCTGTTAATCATGATTGGCTATTCCACGTATACTATGATCTACATTCGTTCCGGTCTGGACCCGGCGATTGATGAGAACGATCCGGAAAATGTGGAACGGTTTATCTATTACATGAAGCGCGAGCAATACGGTGAACATTCCATTTTTAATCGCACCCAGGTCTGGAAGACTTCGGAAAATGGCAAAAAATACGATAGCGCCTGGGAGTTCTTCTGGAAGTACCAGATTAACAAGATGTACAATCGCTACTTTTTGTGGCAATTTGTGGGCATGGGCCAGGATGAAGAGAGTGTAGACCCACGTCAATTTTTGGCCTTGCCTTTACTGCTGGGATTAATCGGCGTGTACTGGCATTCCCGGCGTGATCCCAAGCGGGCGCTGGCCGTATTTGCCCTGTTTTTTATGACCGGTCTTGCCATTGTATTATATTTGAATCAGCCCGACCCGCAGCCCAGGGAGCGAGACTACAGTTACGTAGGCAGTTTCTTTGCCTTCTCCCTATGGGTCGGTCTGGGATATGCCGGCGTTATGGAGTTGCTCAAAGAAGGCTTTAAAGAAAAAGCGGAACGATGGCGCACAGCCGTCTTTATCATTTTGATGCTCATTGTGCCGGTGCATATGCTGGCAAAAAATTACCATACGCACGACCGTTCCGGGAATTACGTGGCCTGGGATTATTCGTACAACATGCTGGTCTCCTGCGAACCCAATGCCATTCTTTTTACCAATGGCGATAACGATACCTTTCCTCTCTGGTATCTGCAGGAGGTTGAACATGTGCGTAAAGACGTGCGCATTGTTAATTTGAGTTTATTGAATACGGACTGGTACATTAAACAACTACGCGATTGGGAACCGCGCGTACCGATGCGCATTAACGATTTTGAGCTGCAACACGTGGGGGTCCGGCCTATGAAGGGCAACACCTACCGTCTGGCTGTGCCCGGGGATTACGCCCAGAAGGAAGCTCAGCGCTTCAAAGAGGAATTTAATCTGAACGAGGTGCAGATTCCGACAGAAATTAAATTTAAAGTGCGAGCGCCACTGCGCGCCCCGGATGGTACCGGCTATTTCCGGACTCAGGATTGGATGATCCTGAATATTTTAACGGCCAACCGCTGGCGTCGTCCCATCTATTTTGCGGTTACCGTTCCCAAAAGCAATATGCTGGGAGAACTGTACGATTACTTCCGCATGGATGGTCTGGTGATGAAACTGGTGCCCTTCAAAAACTGGGCCATTTCCCCTTCGGAGCTCGAAAAAAATCTATTGACCAAATACAAGTACCGAAATTTGAACAATCCGGATGTTTACTTTAACTGGAATATCAAATCGCTGCTGCAAAATTATCGTTCGGCTTTTCTGCGATTGACCGATTTTTACAGGAAGCGAAAAGAATATCAAAAAGCGCAAAAAGTTCTGGAATATATGAATGCCAAAATCTCACCGGATGTCATCCCCTGGATGAACCAGAATATGGCGCTGGTGACCGATGCGTTTCAGGTTCTGTTTAACCAGGCCTATGAAGACACGCTTTTAAAGGATGAAACCCGGGTCAGGGATTTGCCAGGCATTGCCGAACAACTATTACGTTTTGGTGAAGCCCAAAAGGCTGTTCCATTACTGGAAAAATCCTATGAGTTGAATCCGACCAATCCCCGCATTCTGGGAACCCTGATCAGCGCCTATCAAATGACCAACAATCGGGAAAAAATTATTCGGTCGCTTGAAAACTGGTTAAAGTTGTTTCCGAACGATCAGACGGCCCGCAGAATGCTGGATTCCTACAAAAAGCAGGAATAAAAACAGCCTATGCGCCTATTTCAGAATATCTTAAAAATTGCTCTGTCTCTGGGGCTTTTAGGATATCTTATCTATCGGGCCGATCCGCAACGCCTGATCGCCGTATTGAGTAACATTACGGAACAGAATGGCCTATTGTACCTGGCTCTGGCCCTGGTGCTGATGCTTTTTGCCGTCTGGTTGCTGGCGCTTCGCTGGTCGGTGTTACTGAAGAGTTACCGCTACCGGCTCAGAATCCGGCAGTTGTTTGGCTTTTATTTAATAGGCATGTTTTTTAATAATTTTTTACCAACCAGCATTGGCGGCGATATCATGCGCATCTATAAATTGATTGGCGTAACCGACGACCGCACCAGCGCCTTTGCCTCAGTTATTATTGAGCGTTTGATGGGCATTGCCGCCACCCTGTTTATGTCGATCTGGGCCTTAATTTACATTTCACAGTACTTTCATGATAGCCGTCTGATGCTGGCAGCTATCATTTTATTCGCCCTGATCATCGCATTTTTTGCGCTTCTCTTACGCGATTGGTCCTTTGGAATCATCTTAAAAATTTTTGAAAAGTTTACCGTTTTTAAAATCGGCCAGAAATTTAACAAGCTGTTTGAAGCGATTCATTACTTTCAGAACCAGCGTATTGTTTTGTTTCAGGTCTTTCTGTTTTCATTCATCTCGCAGTTTTTAATTGTAACCATGAACTATTTTGTGGCCATGGCTTTTAATATCCAGGTGAGTTTCGGGTATCTGTTGATGGTAGTGCCCATCTCTTTTGTAATTACCATGCTGCCCTCCATTAATGGCATCGGGCTAAGAGATCTGGGCTTTGTCGGTTTATTGGCCCAGGTTGGCATTCCTACGGCCGAAGCCCTTACCTTGAGTTTTATGAATTTAATCATCCCCATGCTGATTTCCGTTGCCGGCGGCCTGTTGTTCATGGTTCAAAAAAATAAAGCCATCCCAGGAGGCGAAAATGTTTTGGATTCGCAAAGTTAAGCTGTTTTTGTTGGTTTCTGTCATCGGTTTGCTGGCACTTACCTGCACCAGATACAAACCTTCGGCAGCGGGCTATCCTTACCGCATTTTTATTGTGGCCGACTCGTTACTCTGGCTCGATATTCAAAAGCCGGTGAGCGATATGTTTGAGGGCGAGGTTTTAACCCCGGTGTCCGAAAAAAAATTTTATTTCACCTGGATTCCTCTGCGACTTTTGAATGAGTTTAAACACAGGATGAACATCTTTTTTATTGGCCTGAAGAACGAGCAGGGCGAAGTTAATGACTATTTACGCCAGGTGTTGCCACCGGAATTTCAAAAAGGGGTGGAAGAAGGGCGCTATTTTTACCTTTTTCAGGATAATTTGTTTGCCAAAGATCAGATCGGGCTGTTCATGTTTGCCAGAGATAGGCGTACCTTCCTGAAACATTTTGAAGCCTTAAAAGAACAAATCTACGATACCTTTGAGAAAAAATATTATGCTCGCTTAAAGGTTTCGATGTTCGAAAAAGGCGAACAGTACAAAGTGGAAGAGTACATCAAAAATAATTTTGATTTTTCAATTCGCGTGCAACACGATTATTTTGTGGCCATCGAAGAACCGAAGGTGCCTTACTTATGGCTACGGCGCTTCGATCCAGACCGTTGGGTTTCGATCTGGAAAATTAAAGGCGACAGCAGCTATTTTACCTTTGATTCTATTGCCAATGTACGCGATCGGTTTACTAAAAAGTATTATCAGGGCGATTATATTATTCGGGAAGATTCTAGATTGGTTACGGCCGATTTCAATGGCCAGCAAACCGCAAAGATGGTAGGGCTGTGGCGGAACGACTCGGTGTTAATCGGCGGCCCCTTCAGAACCTATGTCATCGATCATCCGCAGGATTCTTCATTGTATTTTGTGGACATCGCTGTCATGGCGCCCGGCCATTTGAAAAAACCGTATCTTGATCAATTGGAAGTAATTGCCCGTACCTTCCGCATTGAAGAGCCGATGGCCAATGAAAAAAAGAAAAAACAGGAATGAAAATCGCTGTTTTAGGAACGTTTTTAAAAGATCGGATCATCGATTTAAAGGGAAAGGTAACCGAAAGTAAAGGAGGGCTCTTTTATTCCATTGACGCTCTACGCGCTATCTGTAACAAAGATGACGAAATCATTCCACTCAGTCGGGTGGGGAAGGATTTCCATCAGGAAGTCGTTTCACACTTTAAGGATGACAAACGGGTCAGGCTGGATGGCCTTTTTTTTCATGATGGCTTCAACAATTGTGTCGAGCTTCGCTATTTAACGCCGGAAAAAAGAGAGGAACGTTCGCTCAATCCCATGCCACCATTAACGGCCGAGCAATTAACTTCCTTTCTAAAGGTCGATGTGTTCATCGCAAATTTCATTTCAGGCTGGGAGATAGAACTTAATGCCTTCCGAACCTTTAGCGCCCGATTTGACGGATTGAGCGCCATGGATATTCATAGTCTTACGCTGGCGCGCCTCGAAAACGGCTTGCGGCGCTTGCAAAAAGTCGCTAATATCGGCCAATGGATTGAGCCAGTTACCATTGTACAATGCAATGATACCGAGTTTGAAATGATTTCTGATGTGGATTTGCAGCAATTTTACAAAATGTTTTGCTATGATCAGCAGAAAATTGTTAATTTAACTTCTGGCAAACATGGTAGTTTGCATGTGTACAGGGTGGGGGATGACATAAAAACTGTGAGCATTCCGGCCGAGCGACGGGTAAAGGTATTAGACCCTACAGGATGCGGAGATGTTTTCCTGGCCGGGTTCGTCTATTTTTTCGCTTCGGGTAGCAACGTTGTGAGAGCAGCCCAAAAGGCGGCTACTCTTTCGGCCCTGTCTGGCAGTGTTAAAGGCTTGCCTGAGGTGGACCAATTAAAAGAGGCATTTAATAAGATAGTGGGTAAAACGTATGACTGATTTAGTTGTTGTGGGCGCGAATGGTTTATTGGGGCAAAATATCATTCGGAAATTGAAGGATCGTTTTAAGATTTATGCCACTTCCTTTAATAAAGAACCTTTTTTCCCGGTTGATCAGGTTCATAGTTACACGCAATTAGATATTACCAATCGTGCACAGGTTATTGAATTCATGCAAAAGATCAAACCGGATGTGATCATTAATACGGCGGCTTTCACCAATGTGGATGCCTGCGAGGAGGTGCCGGATAAGTGCTGGAGTGTAAATGTCCGTGGTGTGGAATATCTGGTGGATGCCTGCACCACGTTTAAACCAGTGTTTATTCAGGTCTCTACCGATTATGTGTTTGATGGTGAAGCGGGCCCTTATTGCGAAGAAGACGAACCCAATCCTAGGGGCAATTACGCGCGCAGTAAGCTGGCCGGCGAGCATGTTGTGGAAAATTCCAATCTAGAATATATCATTGCCCGCACTCAGGTGCTATTTGGCGTCGGGCATCGTGTGCGCCCCAACTTTGTGACCTGGGTGGTGGAACAATTGACAAACAAGAAAAAAATTCGTATTGTTGACGATCAGATCGGGACGCCAACCTATGCCCCCGATTTTGCCGAGGCCATTGATCGGTTGTTGAGCAAGGGCGTTTACGGCTTGTTTCATGTGTCGGGGCCGGATATTATTTCGCGCTACGATTTTGCTGTGAAAATTGCCGAAACCTTTGATCTGGACAAGGACCTGATCGAACGGATTAAGACCAGAGATTTGCAGCAAAAGGCGCCACGCCCCATGAATTCGGCCTTTAAAATTTACAAATTGATCAATTACACAGGATGGGAACCCCACTCCCTGGATGATGCTTTGAAGTTAATGAAAAAGGAATTGTCGTTAGTAAATGGTTGATGCCCAAAAAGCCGTTGTTGTCATTCCGACTTACAATGAAGCGTTGAATATTGAAAGGCTGGTTAAAGAGATCCGCCGTCACGTTCCCGAAATTTCCATCCTTTTTGTCGATGATAATTCTCCGGATGGAACGGCACAGATCATTAAACGCTTGCAGCAAGAAGATGAGCGTATTTTGCTTCTGGAACGGCCTAAAAAAGAGGGCCTGGGGCGCGCATATATTGCCGGCTTTCGCCTGGCTCTGGAAAAAGGATTTGAATATATTTTTGAGATGGACGCAGACTTTTCGCACGATCCGAAAGAGTTGCCTCAGTTCCTTAAAGAGATGCAGGAACACGACCTGGTGATCGGTTCGCGCTATATCAAAGGGGTCAATGTGATTAACTGGCCCTTGAAGCGTTTGTTGCTCAGCTATTTTGCCAATCTGTACACACGGGTCATCACTGGCGTGCCCATTGCCGATTGTACCGGGGGCTACAAATGTTTTAAAAAGGAAGTACTCCAGGCCATCGATTTTGATCGCATTAAATCCAATGGCTATGCTTTTCAAATTGAGCTAAACGTCAAAGCCTGGAAAAAAGGATTTAAGATCAAGGAGATTCCCATTATTTTTGTCGATCGTGTTTACGGCGAATCGAAGTTGTCTAAAAAAATTATGTGGGAAGCGGTCTTTCTGGTCTGGAAGTTACGCATTTTAAGTTTAATAAAAAAGTTGTAGGGAAAAGACATGGCTAAAAAGAAACAACGGTTTGTGCTGGAGTTTGAAAAGCCAATCGTAAACCTGGAAGAAAAGATTGCTGAGATGCGCGAGTACGCTGTAGCCAGCAATCTGGACCTCGATGAAGATATTAAGCGACTGGAACAAAAAGCGGCCGAATTACGTCACGAAATCTATATGAATTTATCCCGCTGGCAAAGAGTGCAGTTGGCCCGCCATCCCCAACGCCCTTACACCCTGGACTACATTGAGCGCATGTGCGATTATTTTGAAGAGTTGCATGGCGACCGGCGTTTTTCGGATGACAAAGCCGTGGTGGCCGGGCTGGCTAAAATGGAAGATTATTCAGTTGTCATTGTTGGGCAACAAAAGGGAAAAGATACCAAGGAAAATCTGTACCGCAATTTTGGTATGCCCCACCCGGAGGGCTATCGTAAAGCCATACGCGTAATGGAATTGGCCGCCAAGTTCAACAAACCGATCATTACCTTAATCGATACGCCGGGCGCTTTTCCAGGGATTGGTGCAGAAGAGCGCGGACAGGCCGAGGCCATTGCCTACAATTTGATGCGCATGGCCCGCCTGCCTGTCCCCATCATCAATGTGATCATTGGCGAGGGCGCCTCGGGCGGAGCGCTGGGCATTGGCGTGGGCGATCGTATTTTAATGGCCGAGAATGGCTGGTATTCGGTGATCAGTCCGGAGGGCTGCGCCGCCATTCTCTGGCGCGATGCTGCCTATGCACCCCAGGCGGCCGAAGCCATGAAAGTCACTGCTCCCGATTTGTTGAAATTTGGCATTATTGACGAGGTAATTAAGGAACCGGAAGGCGGAGCGCACGTGGACCCCGATCTGGCGGCCCGTTTCGTCAAAGAAGCCATCCTGAAACATCTCAAAGAACTGCTCAAAATTCCGACAAAGAAATTGTTACAGCAACGTCTGCAAAAATTCAGTAAGATGGGTGCCTGGCAGGAATGATGGAATGTACCGTTGAGTTTCGGGTGCGCTATTTCGAAACAGACCAGATGAAATTTGCGCACCATTCGGCCTATATTGTCTGGTTTGAACTGGCGCGCATCGAATTGTTGCGGGAAATGGGAATCTCCTATGCCCAAATGGAACGAGACGGCATTTTACTTCCGGTGTTACAGGTTTCGGCTGCCTACTACAAACCGGCCTTTTTTGATGACAGATTAAAGATCATCGCCCGGTTTGGCGAATTAAATAAAGCACGATTGAGAATTGATTATCTGGTGTTTCGGGAAGCGGATCTGATTTGCGAAGGATTTACTCTGCACGCATTTATGAACGGTAAAGGACGGCCGATTCGTCCGCCGCAATTTTTTGTAGAAAAAATTGCGAAATAAATAGAATCCTAATTCAGTTTAATCAAGACGGAGATGAAAAATGTTAGACGAAGCATTGTTAGAAATATTAGCCTGCCCGCAGTGCAAGGGTGATCTGGAATACAACAAAGAAGAAGAAGCCCTGATATGCCATAAATGCCGGTTGATCTACCGAATAGAGGACGATATTCCCATTTTGTTAGTTGATGAAGCGCAAAAATTTTAGCAGAGTAACGAAAAGCTCTTGACTTATTAATTATATGCCCTTAAATTCGTAGAACTTAAACTGAAAATTTTATTTAAGTAAAGAGGAACTTGCCTATAGGCTGATTGTTAAAGGATTTTGAT
This sequence comes from Caldithrix sp., assembly GCF_056497305.1. Lineage (NCBI taxonomy): Bacteria > Pseudomonadati > Calditrichota > Calditrichia > Calditrichales > Calditrichaceae > Caldithrix > Caldithrix sp. The sequence continues at coordinate 9,431 of NZ_JBSMDE010000204.1, forward strand.
AAGACGTGTTCTTATTGACATAATAGTTGCAGTCTACCTTTAACAATCAGCATAGAGGCATTTAAAAGGTGCCGGTTATTTGGAAGTAAAGGTAGGCTGTCCAAATAGACCGGTTTTTTGTTTTGGAGGTGTTTAATATGAGAAAATTAACAATTATTCTGTTTGGCGTATTGATGATATCCATGTTAGGACAAAATCTTTACGCACAGGGCGAAGCAGCCGTTCCCTTTTTGCTGATTGCTCCGGGCGCCCGCAATGGCGGCCTGGGCGAATCGGGCGTGGCGCTGGTTAACGACGCAACGGCCATCTTCTGGAATCCCGCTGGCCTGGCTTTTCAATATGAGGACCCGGCCGTGGACAGGCCGCGTCAACTCTCTTTGATGCATTCCCGCTGGTTGCCACAATTTAATTTTAGCGATCTGTTCTACGATTACGCAGCCGGCCGTTACTATGTGGATGGCATCGGTATGTTCGGCGCCAGCATTACCTTCCTCAATCTGGGTAAAAATGTCTGGACCGATGAGACCGGCAATGAATTAGGGACATTCGATTCATTTGAATATGCCATTTCGCTGGCTTATGCCACCAAATTAAAACCCAATTTGGGGATTGGGGTGAATGCCAAAATCATTCAGAGTAATTTGAGCAATGTTTCGGTGGGCTCCGAAGATCGTGATGGGCGCGCCACCAGTTTTGCCGTTGATGTGGGCGTATTATGGACGCCAGCCTATCCCTTCCTGGATAATCGCTTAAATTTAGGGGCCAATCTTTCTAATTTTGGTCCAAAGGTTACCTACATCGACCGCAAACAGGCCGATCCTCTGCCAACCAATTTACGGTTGGGCCTGGCTTACAAAGCCTATGATGACGGCTTTAATAAATTATTGGTGGTTTACGATATCAATCGGTTGCTGGTTTATCGTTATGCCGATGGTACCTCGGACGGCGTTTTTAAGGCGGCCTTTTACTCGGTGTGGGTCAAAGGTTCCATCAAAGAGCGACTACGTCGGTTCACGCACTCGGTAGGTCTGGAATATTCCTACGGCTCTTTGATTGCGTTACGCGTTGGCTATTTTTACGAAGATCCGAGCTTTGGCGATCGTAAGTTTGTGACTTTTGGCGGTGGAATTGGCTTCAATTTGTTTAACATCGATTTTAGCTACATTTCCGCTGCAAAAGATCACCCGCTGGCCGAAACCATGCGTTTCAGCCTGGGCATCAAGTTCTAATGATAAGGGCGGGGACGTTAACCCCGCCCTTATCGTTTGTTTACCTACTTGCAGAGTGTTGCCAGTTTAAACTTAGCAGAAGATCGCCATGAAAATAAGAACGAAGATGTCAATTGCAGGTAGTTTGTTGCTCATGCTCTTCCTGCAAAACTTACCTGCCCAGATTCCTCCCTCTTATCAGACACTGAAGATTTGTGCCTTGCGTGTACAATTCCAGCCGGATGAAAATCCGCTTACCACAGGGAATGGTTTGTTCATGATCGATTCAGTGACCAGCGATCCTTATGCCATTGATCCGGCGCCCCACAACAAGCAGTATTTTGTGGATCAAATAACCGCGGCCGCCAACTATTTCTGGAAGGTGTCTCACGGCCGTCTGAAGATTACGGGCGATGTCTTCCCGGCCGGGGAGAACGAGGCATTTCAATTACCCAAAAAAATGGCTGCCTACAACCCGAACACCACCGACGAAGCCATCAACAAAGGCATCAGCCAGTTATTTGTGGATGCCGTTAAAGCGGCAGATCAGAGCGCGGAGGGCATCGATTTTAGCCAATACGATCTGGTGGTGGTGTTCCATGCCGGTGTGGGGCGCGACATTGAACTGGGCTACGATCCAACCCCACAGGACATCCCATCGCTTTACCTGAGCCCCTCTTTTTTGAAAAAAGCGCTTGGCGATACCTTTAACGGAGTGCCAGTCAATAACGGAACAAAACAAATCAATTCCGGCATTCTGCTGCCCGAAACGCAAAATCAGCAGGGGTACCACATTGCCCTGACCGGATTTCTGGTCTCCAATATTGGCAGCTATCTGGGGCTGTACGACCTTTTCAGTCCCAGCACGCAAAAGAGCGCCATCGGGCGGTTCGGATTGATGGATGCCGGGCTGCTCAATGCCAATGGGCTGATTCCGGCCGCGCCCTGTGCCTTTTCGCGCATGCTTTTAAACTGGGAAACGCCGGTCGATTTAACCAACCCGGCAGCTAACCTGCCCATTGCCCGCCTGTTTTCTGAACAGGCCAGATTAAAGCCGACCCTTTACCGCGTCTGGCTGAATGAGGACGAGTACTATCTGATCGAGTGCCGCGGCGACCCTGCGGTCAATCTGGATTCATTGTACGACGAACTGGCTTACAATCGGGACCAATTGCCCAGTTACATGGAGTTGTTAAAGACCCATTTCGCGGATCGCATTGAAATCGGCCCCAGCGGGGTTTTGACCAGCGTGGAAAATTACGACTGGGG
>NZ_JBSMDE010000205.1:0-3374 GCF_056497305.1 Caldithrix sp.
TCAAAAATTCTTCACTAAACTTTTCTAAATTTTTAGAATCAGGATGATGTTTAACAACTACCCGGTTTAATTGATCAAACATTTCACGTTTGCTTTCAACCAATTCAAACGCTTCTTGTTTAGGGAAAATCAATGGTTGAGTGGCAGTCATTAAAACGACATAACAATTGGCCTTTTCGGCGAGCAGTTTAAGAACATTCCTGACCAGTGGCCAGTATTCGATAGGAATGTTTTGAACTTCATCCAGAATAATTACGCTCCCCGAAATATTATGAAACTTCTTCAACATTTTGTTTTTGTCTGTAATAACCGAATCAAAGAACTGGACAAACGTCGTAACCACAATTTCCGATTCCCAGCTCTCGGTAAGGAATAAAGATTGATCCAGCGGTAATGTTTCATTATCGGTTTTGTAAGCGATTTCCGCCAGATGATGATGCTTTAGGAGAAATGAAGAATCATCAGCAAGCTGCGGATTTAGCTTCTGAATCACCTTCTGAAAAACTTCGAAATTTTGATCAATAATACTGGTAAACGGCAAGACGTAAATGATCCTGGGATTCAATTCTTTTTCGTTTTGTAATCTGTTCTTAAAAATAAGGGCAAAATGCAGGGCAGACAATGTTTTCCCGCTACCTGTGGGAGCTGTTAATGTAAAAATCTGGTGTTCAAGATTTACAGAGTAAGCTTGCTTTTCCAATTCTTTAAAAAGATTTTCTCTTAACCCCGAAAGAGGAGCTTTTCTATTAGTTAATTCCTGATCCACAAAAATTTTTACGATCTTTTCTGGTATGAGCCGTCGTTTGATTTCTGATTTGATTCTTCCGGCATCCCGCTTATCCGCATCGATCAAAGCGGAAAACAGTAGATGTCGTTTAAAATTAAAATCAATACAAGAATTAGCATTTAAAATTTTTAGATATTGCTGATTGGCTTCCATTAAAAATTCAAAAAACGAGCTTGTGCCGGGTTTAAACGCTTCAAGAAAGCGTTCAACTTCAGGTAGGTTCAATCCAATTTTTTGTAAATCTTCATTAATTACCTTACAATGCTTATCTAAATCGTTAAGGTGTCTATCAAATAAAATCGAAAATTTCTGTTTGAATTCTTGACCAATAAAATCCTTTAAAAAGGGATTGGTTAAGTCCCCTACATTTTTCAATAATTCTGTAAAATTTTCCAGCTTGCCATGATGGTTTAAAATGACATTGAAAACAAGCAACGCTTCAAAATAGGAATCGGGATAATCGTTGAAAACCAAGAAGGCACCCCAAAATGCGGAAAGCATACTGTGGTTCTTTAAGGGGCCCGTATCATTTTCATTAATTAAATAATCTTGAAAATAAGAAGTGTATTTACCAAAATCATGTGCAATTCCTACTGTCATTGCTAGATCTTTAAAGTCGGGGTGTATTCTGGCATTAGAAATTTGAATCAATTCTTTTGCAGTTTGGCTAACTTCAAATAGATGCTCACGAAGTAGTTTTTTAAAAATAATCGATCCGTGTTGATCTTTCTCAATATGGGAATAAAAAAAATTGACAGTCATTTTAACGGTTGAATTTTCTTTAATTTTTCAAAATTTTCCGCACGCCGCCAATTATCCAAAATTTCATCTTGATGAATGGCAGCCCATTCCATGACCATGCCCAATGCTCTTGGTGGCAAATTCCCGGCAAGGACCGATAAAGTCTCAATTTGAATGATGGCTTCGTATTCGTTCTATTTGGCATGAAAATGCGGTGGATTATGGTCTAAGTAAAAAATGTAAACAACAATACCGAAGAATCGGCTGATTTCAGGCACTTTTTCGTAGTTCCCGAATTAATGTAAAAAGGTCTTTTGAAGTTTTGCCCGAAATTTTTAAATAAAGAGCATCGGCACATATTTCTACATCTTCATTCCAGGCAACGGCCCCGCTTTCTGGATTTACAAATACATTTTCAAAAACGCCCGGTTTTTCCCAGATGTTAAATACCCCTTTGTTTTTAAGCGCCCCTAAATCGACCGTACCCTGCAAACCATCTTCAAATTTTAACCAGAGTTTAAAATTCCCTTTTGGTTTTACTTCTACAACCTTGATCATACTACCCCCTATTTTTCCCTCTAATAAAAGATAACATGAAAATCTTCCCCACGCAATTTAAGTCGGTAAATGGGCACATTAAAAATAGCTGTTATCTTACTTCTGTTTCGCTCCCAAAGTAAATCCATGATCTCCCCAGGTTCTCGGCCAGGTAGAAATTCCCGACGCATGTGCTCCCTGAAATAAGCAGGTGGGATCGCTTCAGTCAGGTCTAACGATAAAGAATTGGGAACAATCGCATCAACTGGCGCAACAGAATCGATTTTGATTGGGCGTTGGGCAGCTTCAATTTCTTCAAATACATCAGGAGGTCCCAACCATTCAATCCAGCTGGAAAAAGGAGCGCTTCCAAAATACGGCAAATATTTCATTTGCTTTTTAGTAATGGTTTTTTCCAGCTCCTGTCCAAATTCTTCCTCTTCAAATTTTAGAAAAATACGATAAGCAACCGGTTCTTGCGGGAACCGGGTTGAAACCACAAATTCCATTGGAATTTGCGTATGTACATTGGGAGCGCTCATATTCAGGTGACTGGCTTGCGTGGCATAAATATAATTAACGGTTTGCATGATCTTCCTTGGCGGTGTTAATAATTTTACCGAGAGTTTTAAAAACCGTTGACTAAATAATTTGTAATATTCATCTCTCTCAATGCCAAACAAACCGGCAATCATCCCCATGATAACCGTAGGCGGTGGAAATGAATAACTTAAAGAAGAAGAATTGGCATCAAATTGCCGAAAGTGTGCCACCATCCCTTTCCAATCAAAGGCCACAATATTGTATTTCATTTTATATTCCTACATTATCTTTAATTCCGGAATTTCATTGACTTCTCCTACAAGTGACAAGTTTTTATCATGCCAAAAGTAGACCCTGGCAATTTGTTCTTTCATCTCTTTTAATTCATTAATCAATTGCGAAATGTCTATCTGAACATCTTTCACCGAAAACAATTCTTCGTCTTTTTTGTTATCACTTTTTAACAATTTTACCCATTTTCTAAAATCACCTAATATCAATCCATCGGAATTGTATTCGACACGAAGGTACAATCTTGGCTCCTGCCCAACTTTGCTTCTGGTGGCATGTAAGGGGATGGCTTTAACAATGGCTTCATCTAACAGAGCAATATCATCTTCTTTTAAAGCAGTGTTCTTCGCGTTATAGCCTGAGATTACCCCATGAAAGGCGATCAAAGAATATTTAACCCGATAATCTTTACCTATCGTTCCTTGTTCTTGCGTTTCACCTGAACTAAAGTGAGAGGTGATCGATTGAGAATCTA
>NZ_JBSMDE010000206.1:0-7458 GCF_056497305.1 Caldithrix sp.
GGAGAAATCTTTCTCAGGCGTAAGGGCGAAGCATTTTCCTGAAGGTTGTTCCAATTAGCGCAACCTCTTTGTGTAAAAGTTAAAATCGCTCTTAAGAAAGACTTTTCAAAAAATGCTTCGCCCTTACAAATGTCTCGAGCTGAAGCTCGAGTTACGATGCGCCTGCGAATGGTCTGACAGTGTAAGGGATTCTCAGAATGACATGCCGGCATTGTTTTCAACCTCTTGAGCAACACTTGTCCTTTCACAATTAATTTTTAATTCGTAATTTTTAATTAAAATTACTTCTTTGCCTGTCCGGCTGGATAGCCGTCCAGACGGGCCTGTCCCCGAGAATCGGGATTTCCGCTGCGCTCCAACCGGCTGGTGCTGCCAGACTGGCCTGTCCGGTGCCAGACGGATGCCCTTTGCGGTTTTTAAAAGGTTGCGGCTCCTGCCTTAGAAATAGACCATTGCCAGAGTCCCCAGGAATATCGAAGTTTAAAGGCAGCAATCGCGGAAATTTTCTCCAATAAAAAAATTGCCAAACAATTTTAAGTTTGCAATGAATCTAAATTTTTTAGATGTTCAAACGGTTCAGGACAATAGAAACGAAAAGAAAGGTATGAATGTATGATGCCCATCAAGCGCAGCTTTGCCAGTGATAACAACGCCGGGGTGCATCCGGAAATTATGGAAGCCTTGCAAAAATGTAATGTGGGCCATGTCATTAGTTATGGCGACGATCCCTATACGGCACGGGCCATAAAACGCTTTAAAGATATGTTCGGTGTGCAGACGGCTGTCTATTTTGTGTATGGGGGAACAGGGGCTAATGTCACCGGTTTGCAGGTTATGTTAAAACCATTTCAGGCTGTTCTCTGTGCTGAAACCGCTCATATTTACGTAGACGAATGCGGTGCGCCGGAAAAGTTTACCGGCTGCAAATTAATGCCCATTAATACTGAAAATGGAAAGCTGAGTGTGGCTCAATTGGAACCGTTTTTGGGCATGCTCCATTTTGAGCATCATGTTCAACCAGCTGTTATTTCCATCACTCAGCCCACTGAAATGGGAACCGTTTATTCCGTAGAAGAAATTACTGCCATTGCTCGTTTTGCCAGGCAACATAACATGTACCTTCACATGGATGGCGCACGTCTGGCTAACGCGGCTGCTTTTCTGAATTTGCCGTTTCAAGCGTTTACTGTCGATGCCGGCGTAGACGTTCTTTCTTTTGGAGGCACTAAAAATGGTTTAATGTTTGGCGAAGCGGTTCTTATTTTTAATCCACGTTTTCAGCAAGATTTTAAATACATTCGCAAGCAGGGGATGCAATTGCATTCCAAGATGCGCTACATTGCCGCACAATTTGATGCCTATCTACGCAACGATTTATGGTTGAAGAATGCGCAACAGGCCAATTGTATGGCCCAATTGCTGGCCGGAAAATTAAGAGAAATTCCTTACATTCACATAACACAGGAAGTGCAGACAAACGGTGTATTTGCCATTGTTCCGGAAGAAATTATTGACCCTTTGAAAAAGGAGTACTTTTTTTACACCTGGAATGCCGCCAGGCATGAAGTGCGCTGGATGACGGCTTTTGATACCACGGAACAGGACATTGAAGCTTTTGTAACAACGCTAAAACGCATAATAAAAAATTATTTGACATAATTATTCAGTTACTGTACATTTGGCTAAAAAAGAAAGGCAAAGCTCAATGCTGGTTATAATGGATTTAACCTACGGACATCACGATCATCATCATTCCTTATTTAAAGGAGCGCAATGACGCCGGCAAAGCAAGTCAATCAACGATTACATAGGTAAAACCCGGTTCATTGCGAATCGGGTTTTTTCGTTTTAGGGAATGAATACCCGATTGTTTACAGTTTAACGGATAATAAAGAAAGGGAAAAACATTGCTGACATTAGCGGTTCAGAAATCCGGTCGTTTAAGTGAAAAGACGCTTCGATTATTAGAAGAGTGTGGCATCAAAATTGGTAACGGCGGTAAGGGGAAGTTAAAAGCGCTCTCTACCACCTTTCCCCTTGAAATTCTCTATCTGCGCGATGACGATATTCCGGAATGTGTGGCCGATGGCATTGCTCACGCCGGCATTGTGGGCGCCAATGTGGTGTTCGAGAAAGATCGCCGGGTAGATATCTTGGAAAATCTAGGATTTGCCCATTGTCGCATGAGTATTGCCGTGCCCAAACACATGGAATATAAGGGACTGGAGGACTTAAACGGGTTAAAAATCGCCACCTCGTTTCCTAAAATTCTCTCCAGATATTTGCAGGAAAAAAACATCACCGCGGAAATACACGAAATTAACGGCTCTGTCGAAATCGCACCATCCATCGGGCTGGCCGATGTTATCTTTGATATTGTAAGCACAGGTAGTACCTTATTAAGCAACGGCTTGAAAGAGGTCGAAACGGTGCTCCAATCGGAGGCTGTTTTAATTGCCCATCCTGAGCTGGATGACGATAGCCGGCAATGGCTGGAGCAGTTAATCTTTCGTATCAAATCGGTGCTTAAAGCCCGGGATTATAAATACATTTTGTTAAATGCGCCGAACGAGAAGATTGAAGCCATTTCCGGAATTTTACCCGGCATGAAAAGTCCGACGGTGATGCCTTTAGCTATGGAAGGCTGGAGCTCAGTGCATTCGGTCATCCGGGAAAAAGAGTTCTGGCAGATTATCGAAAAACTGAAACAAAATGGGGCTCAGGGCATATTAGTCATCCCCATAGAAAAAATGATATTATGAAAGAGGGAGTTATGGAAGTATTCAAATTTCCTGCAAAAGAAGAGTGGCCGGAATTATTGAAACGGCCGCAAACGGATCAGGAAGAGCTACGTCAAAAGGTGAGTCAGATCATCCAGAATGTAAAAACTCAGGGTGATCAAACCTTGCTGCAGTTTGCCAAACACTATGATAAAGTGGAACTGGATTCCGTAACGGTTTCGGAAAGCGAATGGGCGCGGGCCAGCGGCAACCTGTCCTTAAAATTGAAAGAAGCAATCGATGTGGCCCGTTCTAATATCGAAAAATTCCATCGTTCGCTGAGACCGGTAGAAAATTACATCGAAACAGCGCCTGGCGTTTGGTGCTGGCGTAAAGCGCTACCAATAGAGAAAGTAGGTCTGTACATTCCAGGCGGTACGGCGCCCCTCATTTCTACTTTTTTAATGCTGGCTGTCCCGGCCTCGCTGGCGGGCTGTAAAGAAATCGTGGTGTGTACACCGCCCAATAAAGAAGCTTCGGTTCATCCTGCCATTTTACACATTGCACGAAGTCTGGGTATTACCAGAGTGTTTAAGGCTGGTGGGGCCCAGGCCATCGCTGCCATGGCCTACGGCACAGAAAGTATTCCTGCCGTGTACAAAATCTTTGGGCCGGGCAACCGTTTTGTTACCATGGCCAAACAACTGGTCAGCATGGATGGCGTGGCCATCGATCTGCCGGCTGGCCCCTCGGAGGTAACCGTCATTGCCGATCATACAGCGCGGCCCGATTTAATCGCGGCCGATCTACTTTCGCAGGCCGAACATGGCATCGATAGTCAAGTAATGCTGATTCTGACCGATGAAGCGCTCATTCCCAGAGTACAGGAGGCGCTGGAAGAGCAGTTACAAACTTTGCCTCGCGCTAAAACGGCGCGTCTGGCCTTTCAAAATTCGCGCATTTTCCTGGTGGAGAACACGCAGCAGGCCATTGAAATGTCCAATGCTTACGCCCCGGAACACCTGATCCTTGTTACCGAAGACGCTGAACAGCTGGCTGAAAAAGTGTTGAATGCCGGTTCGGTGTTCATTGGCCCCTGGACTCCCGAAGCAGCCGGCGATTATGCTTCCGGAACAAACCATACTTTGCCAACACACGGCTACGCTTTCAGCTACAGCGGTGTGTCACTGGAAAGTTTTATGAAGGTCATCTCTTTTCAGAAAATCTCAGAAAACGGTCTGCGTTCCATCGGTCGGGCTATTATAGAATTAGCTGAAGCAGAAGGACTGGAAGCACATAAACGGGCCGTCAGTGTAAGGCTGGACAAAATCCCAAAACTGCTTCCGAAAAGTGATTATGCTGGAGAAAAGAATGACCGTCAATCCTGATAACCTGGTTCGGGAGAATATTAAACGTTTAAAACCTTACGCCTCTGCGCGTAATGAATTTTCGGGCTCTGCCATGGTCTTTCTGGATGCTAATGAAAATCCCTACGGCCCTCCTTTAAAAGACGGCGGTTTAAATCGTTACCCGGATCCATATCAAAGAGCCTTAAAAGAAAAAATCAGCCATTGGTTACAGGTCCATCCGGAGCAGATCTTTTTGGGAAACGGCAGCGATGAAGCAATCGATTTGCTGATGCGTGTCTTTGGGCAACCTGCTAAAGATGCGGTGCTCATCATGCCTCCAACCTATGGCATGTACACGGTCAGCGCCCAAATTAATGATCTGACAATTGTAAAAGCGCCATTGACTGCCGAATTCAAAATGGATCGCCAGGTCATTAGCCAGAAACTGGGCAGAACGCTGAAACTTGTTTTTGTCTGTTCGCCCAATAATCCTACTGGCAATGCCTTTCCCAGAGAAGATATTGTCTGGCTCTTAGAAAACACAGGCGCTATGGTCATTGTAGATGAAGCCTACATCGATTTTGCTCCACAGAAAAGCGTTCTGCAACTGATCGATGATTATGCTAATCTGGTGGTTCTGCGCACGTTTTCCAAAGCCTGGGGTAGCGCCACCATCCGTTTGGGGATGGCCTTTGCCCAGGCCAGGGTCATCAACTGGCTGAACAAGATTAAGATGCCTTACAATGTCAGTGGGTTGACGCAGCAAATGGCATTAAAACTGCTCCAGAATGGTCAGCAAAAAGATGCCTACATTAAACGTATTTTGAAACAACGGGATTGGTTAGTCAAAGAACTGAAAGCGTTGAGCATTGTACGCCACGTTTTCCCTTCGGATGCGAACTTTTTACTGGTGCGCTTTGATCAGGCCGATGAAGTGTATCGCTTTCTGCTGCAAAATGGTATTGTGGTCAGAAACCGATCAAAGCAGTTGCATTGCGAACACTGCCTGCGCATCACAGTGGGAAGCGAAGAAGAGAACCGAAAATTGATCGAACGCCTGAAGGCTTACGAATTACAGGGAAAAAGAAGAAGGGGAGGGACGCTGTAAAAATTCCGATTCCCTTGCAGGATTAGAATGTAAGGGCTGCTGCCTCTGTTACCTCCAATCCCTGCACCGGAGGTGCAAAGGATCCCTTGCATTTGAAAACGGTCATTCAGAGTTCAGCATCAGCGGGCGAAGAATCCTTGCTCCTGCGTTGTGGATTCGTAATCCCGATGAGATGTGATTCAGATAGGACAGGTTGGGCAGATGAAACAACGTTTCAAGTTGAATGTTCCCCCTCGCTTGATTCACGGAAGGAAGGTATGGGCGCCGGCCAAACAGATAAATTCCTTATTCTGGTGACCGTTAATTTTCGTAAGCCCGTAGTGCGACTCCCCAGAGTCGCTTAGGCTCCGAATGGCCAGTGAAAATAATAAAATAGGAATCTCTAACACGATATCCCACATGACGGGATTTTAAAAAAGCGGAGGATTGATGAAACGCGTTTTGTTCATAGATCGGGACGGAACGATCATTAAGGAACCTGAGGACGAGCAGGTCGATTCGTTTGAAAAACTGGATTTTTTGCCTCATGCAATTTGTTCTTTAAAAAAAATAGCTACTGAACTCGATTTTGAACTGGTCATGGTTACCAATCAGGATGGATTGGGCACACTCAGTTTTCCAGAAGAGAACTTCTGGCCCATTCACAATTTGATGTTACGCATTCTGGCCAGCGAAGGGATTCACTTTAAAGAGGTCTTGATCGATCGCAGCTTTCCGCATGACAATGCCCCCACGCGCAAGCCAGGCATTGGGTTGTTAAAGTCGTACCTGAATGGCCAATACGATCTGGCTCACTCTTTTGTAATAGGTGATCGAAGCACGGATGTGGAACTGGCCCAAAACCTGGGAGCGCAGGCCATTCTAATCGCCGAAAAATCGCATCCTGCGGCAGCGTTCACTACAACCGAATGGAGAGAAATCTACCGCTTCCTGAAGATGAAGCAGCGCGTGGTCACCATAGATCGGCAAACGCGCGAAACTCAAATCCGCTTGACGTTGAACCTGGATGGCCGCGGAACATTTGAAGCGCCGACCGGACTGGGTTTTTTTGATCACATGCTGGAATTGCTTGTTAAACACGCAGGATTTGATTTACAGGGCACCATCAAAGGAGACCTGCATGTTGACGAACACCATCTTGTGGAAGATACCGCCCTGGTCTTGGGAGAAGCCGTGCGCCAGGGGCTCGGCCAGATGCGGGGCGCACAGCGCTATGGTTTTGTATTGCCCATGGATGAATCGTTGGCCCGCGTAGCCATCGATTTTTGTGGGCGCAGTACTCTGGTATGGAAAGCCAGGTTCCAGCGGGAAAAAATAGGCGACATGCCCACCGAACTTTTCGCACACTTTTTCAAATCGTTTGCTGAAACGGCAAAATGTGCTCTGCACATTAAAGTAAAAGGGGAGAATGAACACCATAAAATCGAAGCGGTGTTCAAGGCTTTTGGTAGAACGCTCAAACAGGCTGTGCGTCGCGATCCGCAGAATGAGGAAATTCCAAGTACCAAAGGGGTTTTGTGATGAAGGTGGCTATTGTTAAGTACAATGCAGGAAATATTCACTCGGTACGATTGGCCCTTCAGCGGTTGGGTATTGAACCGCAGGTGACCGATGATCCGGCATTATTACAGCATGCCGAGCGCGTCATTTTCCCCGGCGTAGGGGAGGCCCAATCTGCTATGAACTATTTATCTCAACGTGGCCTGGATGAGGTTCTGATAAATCTTAAACAACCGGTGTTGGGAATCTGTCTGGGATTACAACTGTTATGTTGCCATTCCGAAGAAAACGATACCGTAGGGCTGAGCATCTTTCCGGTGGACGTTGAACGATTTCCTCCAGGGGGTAAGGTGCCGCACATGGGCTGGAATTCTATCGTCAATTTAAAAGGCCCTTTGTTTCGCAATGTGACGGAAGGCAGTTTTGTCTATTTTGTGCATAGTTATTATGCCCAGCTCAGCCCGTTTACGGTTGCTGATGGCGAATATATTGTCCCTTTTAGTGCAGCCCTGCAAAATGAAAATTTCTTTGCCGTGCAATTCCATCCTGAAAAGAGCGGAAAAATAGGCGAGCAAATTTTGAAAAATTTTCTTGAAATGGAGATCTAAGGCAGCAGAAACAATTAGTCAACTAAAGAAAATAAAAAATAGCCACGAATTCACAAATGATATTTTTAGATTTTAATTTCCAACACTACCGTTCTCCCCTTCTCTCCGATTCTCGGGGACAGGCTTGTCCGGCCGTAGGACGGGCCAGTCTGGCAGCACCAGCCTGACAGGCC
>NZ_JBSMDE010000207.1:0-3995 GCF_056497305.1 Caldithrix sp.
CGAATGACGGCAAAAGCGCCAATCTTAACGTTGATGATCTGATTGCAGCGCAATATTCTGGCCTGGTTTCCGATCACTCCAATGCTCCTCTTTTGCCCTTCAACATATTGATCGATCATCTTTTGCAGGGCATCGATCAGTTGGGGGTCGTGGCGGTAGATCGTCTGTAAATAGGCGATCTGCGCGGAAAGCTGGTCAAAGATGATCAATTCGCGCCCTCCGCCTTCGTTCAATGCTTCAATTTGCACGCCATTGCCGAAAGTCGTTTGGCCCGTGGTGCTCAAAAGATGGATCTGTTCAATGGCCGCGCCGTCGCCAATGGCGTAATTTTTAATCAAACCAACATTATTTAAATAAACCTCATCGGCAATGACCGTAGAATCCAGCGTCACATGCTGCAGGCCGCATTTTTCCACGCGCCCGGGCTCAATCTCAATGAAGTCGCTTAATTTTCCCGACGGCAACTTTTCCCTTAAAAGTCACAAAGAGAATGCGGGCCAGATCCGTTTCGCGATGTATTAAAACAGCGGACCAGTCTTCCGCACGGCAACCCTGTTCTTTAAGCTGGTTTATTTCTGCCGGACTTAAGGTTTTAAACTCCATATAGCGCTCCTGAATTCTGGCTTAAATACCTGATTTACTTTTTACTGTTCCTTGCTGTAAAATTCCCCGGAACCCCCCGCAGTGAGTCCCGGGGCGTAGTTTTAATCAAGCTCTGGTAAACGGCTTAAGGCCTGCGCTTCGATATCTTTAAAATATTTAACGGTACCAACCTTCAACTCCATGGTCGATTCGTCATCGCAAACAATCATGGCTTTGCGGTGCAGTTGCAGCATGGAAACGGTCCACATGTGGTTGACGCCCTCTTCCACCACTTTTTGCAGGGCGCGCGCTTTATTGTAACCGCTGATAATAATGACCACTTCCCGGGCGTCCATAATCGTGCCCACGCCCACCGTCAGCGCCGTTTTGGGCACCTGATTGATGTCGTTATTGAAGAAGCGGGAATTGGCCAGACGCGTATCGTAGGTTAAGGTTTTAATGCGCGTGCGGGAAGTCAGTGACGATCCAGGTTCATTAAAAGCAATATGCCCGTCAGGGCCAATACCGCCTAAAAAGAGGTGAATGCCTCCCACATCTTTAATCTTCTGTTCATATTCATCGCATTCCTTTTGTAGATCCGGTGCATTGCCGTCCAGAATATTCACATTTTCCTTTTTAATATCGATATGACTGAAAAAGTTGCTCCACATGAAGTAGTGGTAACTTTCCGGATGGTCTTCCGGCAGACCGACATATTCGTCCATATTAAAAGTGATGACATTTTTGAAAGAGACTTTGCCCTGTTTGTACAGTTGAATCAACTCTTTGTAAGTTCCGAGCGGCGACGAACCGGTGGGCAAACCCAACACATAAGGCTTATCCGGTGTCGGATTGAACTGGTTGATTTTGCTGGCAATGTAATGGGCCACCCATTTACTGAGTGAATCGTAATCCTTGTGGATAAGAATACGCATGGCGGGCTCCTTTCTTCAAATTGGCCTTTGAATTACGGTTTTGACATTGGTTAATTTCCCGAACAAACTTTTTAGAAAGATAATAATTTTTTTCTCCATTTTAAAATTTTTTTTGATGATCTGCTTTTGATAGATCCAACATCCACAAAATTTAAAACAAAAACTACGGCTGCAGAGACAAAACATTTCATCAACTACAGTAATCAAAGCAAAGGCAGGCATGGGCAAAAGAGAAGATTTAATTTAAAATTTAAAATTACGAATTACGAATTGTTTTATTAAGGGGCAATCAGGTCCAGGCAGTGAAAGCCTGTGCCGGAATGTCATTTCGAATCCCACTTCAGCGGGACTTACATTTGCAGACAATTTACAGGCGCAACGTAACTCGAGCTTCAGCTCGAGATTAAGGAAAGGCGCCATTTAATATTTGCGATTTTTCAAGACTTTCTGAACTGAAAACAACAAATAGCTATTACAGGCCAGACGCCCAATGATCAACGCCAGAGCGGCTGCTACTGCGCCGATCCATTGCAGATGTTTCACAAAAATCAGTAAGGACACGGCGATTAAACTGACTTCAAGCAAAGTGCCCATGGTTATCGGCGTTGTGTGACGATGCGTGACCAGAATGGCTCGCTGAAAGGAGAGAACGACCGACATGGCCGGTAGCAAAATCAGAATGCGCACAGGCAAGCGGGCAAAATCAGTCAGTTCCTGGCTCAAACCAGACACCGTATGAAACCAGAAATCATGCAACAGGGTAAAGCCGATCAAACTCAAAGCGCCACTGACAAAGGCGATTAAAATCAGGGCAAATTGCAACAGAGGGCGAAAGCCTTCATTCTTTTCTCCTAAAAAGGTAATGCCCACCTCCTGAAAGGAGAGTCCGAAGCTGCGAAAGATAAAGATCAACGAATTAATAACCGGCAGCACGGCCAGGGACTCCAGAGCCATTCTGCTCTGCCCCAGGAAAAAAGTGATCATCGGTTGAACGGCCAGGGCGATCAGGGAGGTCAGGGCCAGCGGGTAATAGAATTTAACAATGCCCGGGTAGCTCAATGGACTTTCGGTTATGCTTTGCTTTTTAAGCTGTTGAACCACCTGCCAGGTCATCAGTCGGCTAGCCAGGGCTTCGATGGTCACGCCCGTACTCAGAGCCAGCGCTCCTACGTAAGCGCCAGGCCATTTTAGATAGAAGGCGCCGGTTAAACCGGCCGAGGCCATGGAAAGTAAACGAATGGCCGTGCCGTAAGCCACACGTCGTGTTAAATTGTGTCGAATTAACAGACCCTGATAAAATCGCCGATAGCCTATAGCCCCTGGCCAGGGCAGCAGAAGCCACAAGGCGCCATGTGTTAAATCCGCCACTCGCTGCGGCAATTCGATTAAATCCATGGCTAAAAAATAGAAAACATCAGGAATCAAAACGATGAGCATAAAGACGGTAATCAGCCCGTTAAGCCCGTATGTAAAACGTTTCAATTTCAAAAAGGAGAGCTGATCTTTGACCAGGGCAGTGGATGCGCTGAGCATCATGATGACCGGCGATTCGACAATAAGAGCAAAAGCGAAGGCTACGCCGTAAGCTGCCAGATTGTATTTGGGCTCCGGCAAGCGGGCGATAACGGCAGCGATAAAAGGTCCTTCAAAAGCCATCATCAACCAGGTGGCTGACAGCGGATACCAGAATACAAAAATCCGTTTCAGAGTCAAACGTGTTTCCATAAGGTTAAAAGTACAGAAAAATTCTATTTCAAACCAGAAGTTCTGAAGTTTTAAAAACAAAGAATTTCCAAAAAGGTTCTGTCCCTGGCCAGGAGCCTTTATACCCTGTTTTTACCTTGAAAATACGCTGCGGAAAATCGGTCGCATCAGACTTAAGTCCCTCAGTCGCCAATCTTTCATTAGGCCACCTCAGCAACAGTAGTTCTACATTCCTTTTCTCTCTTTACAGACTGATTCAACCGGCCTGCAGTTATGTGTTAAATATTTATTTGGTTTTTGATGGAAAGCACCTTATATTGAGACCAGTTATTCGTTAGACCAACCTGTGTTTGACTACGGAGAAGATTTTTTTCTTTCCTTTAAGTAAACCCCATGTTGGCAGTTTCGAATTTCTGAGTTAATTTTTTTATTTATTTTTTTAAGGAGTTTCATAGTGAATATCTATGTAGGGAACATTCCCAGAAACAGCGAAGAACAACCAATCAGAGAGTTGTTCGAAGCGTATGGCAGCGTATCAGAAGTTAAATTACTTCGTGATCGGTACACCGGTGAATTACGTGGCTTTGGTTTTGTCACCATGGAAAATGATGAGGAAGCGCAGAACGCCATCGACAACATCCACAATACGGAACTGGGTGGCCGCAACTTAGTGGTCAACAAAGCCCGTCCTCGTACTGAACGTTCGGATAACCGCGGTTTCGGGAATCGTAGTAACCGTTCCTGGTAAAAGCTGAAAAACATCAAAGCCCTGCT
>NZ_JBSMDE010000208.1:0-7110 GCF_056497305.1 Caldithrix sp.
GAAAAAATAGAAGATTTAAACGCCATGGCCGTGGCCGGCGTCATGCGCACGCCAGGTCTGGCTTTTGACGGCCAGCTTGTTTTGCAGGGCAAACTGCCCACGCTTTCCACCTTAAAAAATTGGATTCAAAAAGAGCATCCTCGTTGAATTGCGTAAGTGTTAGGTTTAGTGGTGGTTTTTGAACCAGGATTAATTAGATTAAAGGATTGCCTGGATTCCATGCCCCAGCGAAAGTTAATTCTCAATTTTCAGGCTAAATTGTGAAAGCAGAAAATTCAATTCATGTTAATCTTAAAATCAGGCAGATCATGGTTTAAACTGATAAAATGCACAACGAACGGTCATTCCGAATTCCCGCCTGGCGGGATGAGGGCCAGCTTGTGAATGAGTTAAGAGTATAAGAGTATAAGAGTATAAGAGTATAAGAGTGTAAGAGTGTACAAGTTTAGCAGTTTAGAATACTTCCTTCAAAACTTCTATCCCGCCATGGCGGGATGCGAAAAGTTTCGTGAATGCGTAACAAGTAACACGTAACTCGTTACACGTTACTTTTTACGCTGTCAAGCACATGGCCTACTTTGCCGTTTTTTTACGCTCTTTGCGGTTAAAGCAGCCATTTGACTGAAAACCATAAAAATTAAGACGGAAAAAGAAAATGGAACGGTTATTCAAGATTAAAGCGTGGTGGAACGAAGAGTGGCAAAAATTCTTTTATCTTTTAGTCGCCTTCAGTTTTTTTTATTTTATGCCTCTGGAAAGCGGCAAAGTGATTAAAGCGCTTACGGCCGGCCTCACTCTACTTCACGACTACGCCAGACGCCATGTGCTCACCTGCCTGGTTCCGGCCTTTTTTATTGCCGGGGCGATTGCCGTTTTTGTTAAAAAAGACAGTATTCTGCAATTATTAGGCCCAAAGGCTAAAAAATACATTGCCTATCCCATTGCCTCTATTTCCGGCGGCATTCTGGCTGTTTGCTCCTGCACCATTTTACCGCTCTTTGCGGGCATTTACAAGCGCGGCGCAGGCATAGGACCGGCCGTGGCCTTTCTGTTCACGGGACCGGCCATCAATGTTACAGCTATTTTTTTAACCGGTAATGCGGTGGGCTGGGATTTTGCCTTTGGACGCTTAATCGCCTCGATTATTATTGCCATTATAGTAGGGCTGTTGATGGGCCTGATTTTCAAAGAACACGACGAGCGCAGCGCTCAAAATTTTTTAATGGGTATGGATGAAGAAAAGCCGTACAGCAACTGGACGATTTTCTTCTTTTTATTCCTGCAGTTTGGCGTATTAATTGTACTGGGCCTGCACATTCCCATGCTGATAAAATGGCTCGTGGCTGGCCTCTTTTTACTCCTACTGTTCTGGCTTGTTTTCTTTAAGCTTCGCCAAGAAGACAATGCGGCATGGATAGTCGAAACCTGGGATTTGACTAAAAAGATTTTGCCCTACCTGTTCGTCGGAATATTTGCCGCAGGGATGATTGATGTGCTGGTTCCGGACCAATGGATTCAACTGGCTGTCGGACAGAACACTCTGGCCGGTAATGCAGTGGCTTCTGTTTCCGGCGCTTTAATGTACTTTGCCACATTAACCGAAATTCCGATCATCGAGACGCTGATGAAAATGGGCATGGCTCGCGGTCCTGCCCTAACTTTATTTTTAACCGGCAATTCACTGAGCATTCCAAGTATTATGGTGTTATTCCAGTTAATGGGCAAAAAAAAGGCACTGACCTACATCGTTTTAATTTGTGCCTTTTCTATGGTTGCGGGATTAATTTTTGGAGATTTCTAATATAATGATGGAGGAGAAAATGTCGTCAGTTTCCATGCGTCTTTCCTTTTTTGATCGTTTTTTAACCTTGTGGATCTTTGCCACCATGTTTTTGGGAGTGCTGATCGGGCACCTGGTTCCCGGCATGGCAAATTTTTGGGATCAATTCAAAGCAGGCACCACCAATATTCCACTGGCAATAGGTCTCGTTTTAATGATGTATCCTCCCCTGGCTAAAGTGCGATATGAAAAACTGCCTTCTGTATTCAAGAATTTACGTTTTCTGGCCCTGTCACTGATTCAAAATTGGATTGTAGGGCCTTTCGTCATGTTTCTTTTAGCTATTTTATTTTTATCAGATACGCCCGACTTAATGATCGGCGTTATTTTAGTGGGGCTGGCCCGTTGTATTGCTATGGTTCTGGTATGGAATGATTTAGCGGATGGCGATTCTGAACTGGCCGCCGGCCTGGTTGCTTTCAACGCACTTTTTCAGGTTTTTTTCTATTCCATCTACGCTTATTTTTTCATTACTCTTCTACCTCCAATTTTTGGTTTAAAGGGCACCATCGTCCAGGTGTCCATCTATGAAATTGCGCTAACCGTTTTGATTTACCTTGGCATTCCTTTTCTGGTGGGCTTGACATCGAATATGGTTTTGCGCAAAATGAAAGGGGATACGTGGTATTATAAAAAGTTCATCCCCAAAGTTTCTTATCTTACACCGATCGCTTTGCTTTTTACTATTTTTGTCATGTTCTCATTGAAAGGTGAAAAAATTGTCGATTTACCTATCGATGTGGTGCGCGTGGCCATTCCATACACCATTTATTTTGCCATCATGTTTTTTATTACTTTTTTTGCGGCCAAACGCATGGATGCTTCTTACGAACAATCTACAACCGCAGCTTTTACTGCCAGCAGCAACGATTTTGAACTGGCTATTGCGGTGGCCGTCTCCGTATTTGGCGTAAATTCGGCCACTGCCTTTGCAACGGTAATAGGCCCCCTGGTTGAAGTACCTGTATTAATTAGCCTGGTAAATGCGGCTCTATATTTCAAAAAGCGTTTTTCTTTTGCTCAAAAAGACAAAAAAATTGCCATAGCTTGTGAAACTGAAAATATCAAAAATTAAAAAGGAACCGTGAGTTTGAAAGAATCGCTGATAGATAACAGCCAGGAAAAGGCCGCTTTCTTCTTAAAAAATTCACTTAAGAGTTTAGAATACTTCCTTTAAAAGATCTATCCCGCCATAGCGGGATGCGAAAATTTTCGTGAACGCGTAACACGTGATAAGTAACGCGTGACGCGTTTCTTATTATGTTGTTAAGTAGTGGCGCGTTCTTTGCGACTGCTTTGCGCCCTTTGCGGTTTATTAAAAGCTTTGGTTGCGGATTTGCTGACATAGTAATTATATAAAAAGAAGCAGGCTATCAAATTTCATTGCCTCTACTTTGAAACTGCCTGCACTCGCTGGGAAGTCAGCAAGTAAAAGTTTTAGATATGGACTAAATGTGATGATCATGCTTAGGTAAAAGAAATCTGTGCTATTTTGCACATCTAAAATTTTTTAATTGAACTAATAAAAGAGCGTAATTGACCGATAAGAAGGATTCATGACATTTTTAAGCTTAATTGTTTTCTTTTTTTTAGCTATTGTTCTTAGCAGTATTGGGCTGGGCGGAGGCGCCTTTTATGTCCCCTTACTATTGGGGCTTGGCTATCCTTTTTATGACGCTTCTATCATCAGTCTTTTTCTTATTACGATTACCGGCTTTTCTGCAGTATCAAGATTCTGGAAGGCAGGTCTGGTTGACTGGAAACTGGCCATTGCCATGGATGTATTTACCGATATCGGCGCTTTTATTGGCGGATTTACCGCAAGAGGATTTTCTCCGGCTGTTTTGAAAGGCGCCTTATCCGCATTTTTAATTCTTTCGTCCATAATTATGATTATTAAATCTCAAAACCGGAAACCCTGGCGCCTTCATCTGCCCTGGGGAGAATGGAAAAGTAAAGGGCTCAACGAAGAATATTCCGTAAATCTATTGATTGTCATCCCAAGCACGTTTTTAATCGGCTATCTTTCTGGCGCCCTGGGTGTGGCTGGTGGTTTACTAAAAATTCCATTGATGGTTATTGTATTTGGGGTTCCTCAAAAAATTGCCGTGGCTACCTCTTCACTCATGGTTGGTTTAACAGGCCTATTTGGTCTGATTGGACACGGAATTCATTATAGCATAGACTGGTTTCATCTCTTCTGGTTTGGCATCGTAGTGCTGATAGGCGCACAAATTGGTTCACGAATTTCGATTAAAATGGAAAAAAGAACTTTAAATACATGGATGGCCGTTATTTTTTGTGGTATGGGGTTATGGATCTTGCTTTCGTCTCTTTTTTAGCCTTTTCGCGTTATTCATCCGCCAGTTAAAAACGATCAAAATTTTTTTATTTTCGCCGACTAATGTTGACTACCAATATCCAATAAGATTGCTCCAGGTAGAACTGGAACCATAAAATAAAAAATTAATCGTAATATTGCGATAAACGATAAACTTCATTATATTTGACATATGGATAGAAAAGTACAACAGATTGAATATAGTGGAGATATAAAAGAATTGGCGCGTTTTGCCAAAGCCCTTGGTCATCCTACAAGACTTTTGATCTTACAATATCTGGATAAAAAGTCTTGTTGTTTTACCGGTGACCTGGTGGAAATTTTGCCCCTTGCCCAATCAACAATTTCCCAGCATCTTAAAGAATTAAAAGAGGCAGGGCTGATTCAGGGCGAAATAGATCCGCCTAAAATAAAATATTGCATCAATCAAGAGAAATGGGCCAGGGCAAAATATTTGTTTGAGGAATTTTTTAAATAAAATTTTTTATCTGAATTAATCGTCTATTTGCGATAGACTATAGCAACATGGAGTGTGTATGGATTTCTTGATTTTTGTCATATCGTTCATTGCTGCTTTTGTTTTTGCGCTCGGTGGCGTGGGAGCTGCCATCATATTGATTCCGATCCTTGTCTCCCTTGGCATCCCGCTTAATATTGCAAAACCTGTGGGCCTATTTTACAATACGGTCAGTTTAAGCAGCGCCAGTATCAATAACATAAAAAACAAGCGATTAGATTTTAAAATAGGAATACCTATTATTATTTCTTCATTCTTGTTTGCCATTGTTGGAGCTTATGTTTCAAAATTTTTCCCGGACAAGATCATACTTATCCTGTTCATTGCCTTCTTACTTTTCTCCAGTTTCATGTTTCTTTTTCACAAGAAAAAAGAACAGGAAAAATATATTACACAAATTCCTTATATGAAATTAATTTTTATCGGAATTTTCGCGGGAACTCTCTCCGGCTTGCTCGGAGTTGGCGGCGGAGGAATCATTTCGCCTCTTATGTTGATGAT
Source organism: Caldithrix sp. (assembly GCF_056497305.1). Classification (NCBI taxonomy): domain Bacteria; kingdom Pseudomonadati; phylum Calditrichota; class Calditrichia; order Calditrichales; family Calditrichaceae; genus Caldithrix; species Caldithrix sp. Next base: position 5,200 of record NZ_JBSMDE010000208.1, read on the forward strand.
CGGATTTAATCCTAAAAAAATTGCCGCTATCACTGCTTTTGTGGTACCGTTTTCTTCATTTTCCGGGTTTTTGACATACTGGGCCATCGGAAGCGTTAACTGGCATATATTAATTGTTGCTTCCCTGGCCGGGATGAGTGGCGCTACGTTAGGCACAATATTTATGCATAATAAATTGAATGCGATTACAGTAAAAAAAATTATTGCCATTATTCTATTCATTATGGCAATTAAGCTCATCTTCAAAATTATTTAAAGGAGGAAACAACAATGGAAAAAGCATTGAGAACTATGGATCTGGAATTTTGTGGAATGGGAAAACACAAGATTACCGTGGAAAAGTTTTTTGAAAGCGCTCCGATGGTTTTCCTTGACGTGCGCGACCGGAACGAGGTTAAAACGCTCACTTTTAATTTTGAACTTTTTGGAATTGAAACCAAAAACATTCCCATTCATGAACTACCCGACAGACTGAATGAATTACCGAAAGATAAGTTAATTGCCTGTTTTTGTTCGTCCGGCACGCGATCGGCGTGGGCCTATATCTATCTTTTTTCAAAAGGTTACCAGGTAAAATGGCTGGAAGCTTCTAACGAAGATCTGGCAAAAGTGTTAAAACCAGGAAAAATATTAAAGGTAAGCAAATGAAACAATTGCTGGTAATTTTTTTCATTTTTTTCTTGTGGGCCCCATTATCAGCAAAAGAGAAAAAAATAACCGACCATTTTGAGTTCAACGGATATATCCAAATACGGGGCATGAGCAATTTTGATGATTATGCAGGATTTGCGCTAAGAAGGTTAAAACTGTGGATTAAATCAAAACCTGCCTTTTCTGCCCATTGGTCATATAAAATACAAGCCACCTTTTCAAGTTATTCCCAGGAAAAGTTCTTTTTACAGGATGTTAAAATCGGTTACAAAACAGGACAAATTTCATTTGATCTGGGACAGTTTGTCCCACAATATAGTTTGCAACGCTTTCAGCACGATTATCAGATACCTCCGATCGAACGGGCAAGAGTTGTCAATACGCTCATCCCCGATGGGACCCTGGGCGTGAGAGACATCGGGGTACAGATCAATTTTACTTCATCCACTGGATTATTCGAAACGCATCTTGGACTTTTTAATGGTTATGGTATTAAGGAATATCGTTTTAATAATAAAGGAGTTATGATTTCAAATAAAAACGTATTGAATTTTCCTTTTCAAAAAAATGAAATCAAATTGGGCTTTTCTTTGCAATATCGATCTGCGGAAAACCTTCCTATGCGGGATATTTTGGCCGACTCTATATTATATTCTGGAAAAGATGTGAGACAAAATTTATTTTTCATGTTTAAAGGGGAAAAATTCAATCTACAAGCAGAATATTTAAATGCCAACTTTAAAGGACAAAGAGCTTATGGCTATTATTTCCTTTCTTCCGTAAACTTTGAACAGATTCAATTAGTTTTTTCTTATGAATATTATAAAGATCTAATTGAGCAAACCGCTGATAATCCATACTATCGGATTGGCTTTAATTATCTGATCCATGAATACAAAATTAAATTAGCCTTTGATCACTATTTTCAAATACGTGATCATCAAATCAAAAGTTTTCAGTTCGTTATGCAACTACAATTATTTTTAAATCAATGATGTTGGAACAAATGGTTAAGTCAAATCAAAGGCTTTGCCCAACGGATTACATTTAGCTGAAACAGCAATAAACAAACTCGGTGTACAGCGTACAGGCAATAATTTTTTACACGCCATTTTGGAGATCTGAGATCATCCATCATTGCGCTACCTGTTTTGCCGACGGCGTACAGGTTATGACGGGCTGTACGTTTGGTAAAGGGAATATCGAAAAGACTTATAAAGGGAAATGGGGCCTTATCTTAATTGATAAGCGAACTAACCG
>NZ_JBSMDE010000209.1:0-12953 GCF_056497305.1 Caldithrix sp.
GTTTTAGAATAAAAACCCACCTTAAATGCTTAGCCCTTACAAAGTCGCGGACTGAAGCACGAGTTACGTTGCGTTTGCGAATTGGAGGGATTCTTCGCCCCCGATAAATCGGGGACTCAGAATGACACTCAGCACCATTTAATTATTCAACCATTCACCTAATTAACTATTACACACATACAATTTTACACGCTTGTGTCTGCCAGGGGAGGTCTCGAGCTGAAGCTCGAGTTACGAAGGAAGAGGGATTCAGGATGACAGGCCGGCACAGGCCATCACCGCCTGGGCGCAACTTGCCCCTTCGCAAAATAATTCGTAATTTTAAATTAAAATTAATTTTTGAGGCCTTTGTGACTTCTTGGCACTCCCTTTGGTTGCTTTTAATCCCCGCAAAAATGAATTTGGTTGCGGTTGTGCTGCTTTGGAGCCTTAATCTGAAATTCTTTTGTCTATGCCCAATAGATTATCTAATGTTTTTAGCAACGATGCACCACACAAATTTTTAGCAACTATGATACTGGTAGGGTTTATCAAAAAAATAGTGAATAGAAAGGGAAGAGCTTGCCTCGGTCAATAAATTAGAATTCCATTGAAATCCATCCGCCAATGCTTCATTTCAATCGACATCTGCTTGCAATAACCAAAAAAGCCCCTCACAAAAGAGGGGCTTATGGCGCTTGATGCAAACTTAAAACGCTTTAAGCGTACACCTCTTTTTCGTTGCACTTGCAAACGGCAACAATCTGCTCAACAAAGCGGTAAGCACCGGTCTTTTCATTTGGGATAGTCTTCACCGTTTTGACATAGGTAAAGGTTTCGCCACAAACCGGACAATTTTTGCCGTGCTTGGACTTTTGTGTCTTGCTTGCAAAATCTTGTTTCTTTGCCATTTATCCTCCAACTTGGTTTTCGTAAACTAATCTATTTATAGACTGTGAAAACAGCGTCGTGTAACGCTGTAATCGCTCTTTTTCCATCACTGTAAATTTGCCTGGTTTAATGTCTTCCAGGGTCACCATGCCGATGGCCTGTTCCTGGTATTCAATAGGCACCGATAAAAAGGACCGCAGACCATAATTGGTCTTCTCGCTACGACTGAACCGCGGCACAAAGTAATCCCCTTTTTCAATATCATCCAGTAAATACGGCCTGTTTTTTAAGATGACCCAGCCATTCAAACCCTGCTCAAGAGGAAATTCTGTACCACTCTTGTAAGGGTCTTCCTTACCAATTGCGTAAAAAATCGTCCCACGCGACTCGTTCAAATTAAAATTCTTGCGAAAGGCGATGGTAAGTTTGCTGGCCTGAAATTCATGGGCCAAAAAATCGCTAAAACGGCTCACAGCCGTGTTCAAATTTTTAGCTGAAACTACCTCTCTGGCCAGTTCCAACATCTTGCCTTTTTCTTTACTTTCTTCTTTTAGCTTTTCCACCAGAAGCACGTGATTGAGATAGGAGAGGGTCAGCTCATTAATCTTGTTTAAGGTGCCCCTGTCCTCTTCATTAAAAAAATCAACCAGCTCGGCATCAAAGAGCCAGTACAAATACAAATTCTTCTCCAGCTCAGTGCGAAAAGCCAGAAACGAACGGGGAACATAGGCTTCACTCTGGTAGAACGGGATCAGGTTCGAACCGTTCTCCAGGTGATTTTCCACCAGAAAACCATGCGCTGCATCAATTAAATTCAACACGGGAATGGGCTTGTTTTTAGGCGAACGAAAAACATCGTTGCGCACCATTTTGTGCAATAAAATAATCTCCCGTTTAGGCAGCATGAGCAATAAAAATCCGTTGTGCGGCAAAATCAAATTCCATATTACAGAGAATTGCTTTTTCAGCACATCCAGCACTTCCGGATCTTTTTGCAGCGCTCGGTTAAACAGCGCCGGACGATTTTCAAAGAACGGTTTTTCTTTTACCAGCTCCTGTTCTTCAGGAAGCTCGTCCTCTTCATCGCCTTCTTCTTCCTGGAAATCTCTCCACATGCTGTACAACAAAAAGCCAATCACCGCAAAAATACCCAGCTTAAAGATCAAGCGCATCCAGCCGTTCCAGGAGACCGGATTAACAAAAATGCCTACAAAGGTCAATAAAAAAAGAACGACAAAGTAGAACACCGACAATTGCATACCTTAATTACCAATACCAGAATGACCCGCCAGGTAAAAACCAATGACATCTTAAATGTCAGTTCAAATCTTTGCCTGTGTCAGGTTTTCCGGATATTATGAAACAACCATTAAAAAACTATATTTCATAGCTTAAATAATGGCATTGACAAAGTCAATAAAATTAAGAATAAATTCCATGAAATACAAATTCAGACACCATGGTAAGGAAATACACTAAAAAGGATTGTTTTGCGCAATCCTTAAAGGCATGAGAATGAACTAATGCCGTTCCTGGTCAACCAGTTTCAACTGATTTTGATTAATATTGGCCGGATCTTTTTTAATGGTGTCCGGCTGATTCTGGAACTGACGTACAGTCGATTTTGAAAGTGAAGGTTGAGCCAGGATGGGAGATGCCATTTGTTGCTGGGTCTGATTGATCCCCCCGGTTGGAGCCCCTGTTTCATTCAACTCGCCTGTGGGTGAATTGATGGTGGTCAGGATAAAAAAGGTAATCATGGCTATCAGCGCCGCACCGGAAAGACCAAAAGTTAAATTTCGCCTGGAAAAGGAAGAAGAGTTTTCATGGGAAGCGCTATTGGAAATTCTTAGACGGAGTTGCGAATCAAACTCTCCTGAAGTCGTTATCGGGGGCAATTGGCGAAGTTTAGCCGTCAAAAAAATCACATCATCAAACACTTGTTTGCAGTCCATACACTGGCTAAGATGATCATCGACGGCAGCCTGCTGATTGGGGGGGAGGTTACTCTCAATGTAATCGGATAACATCCGTTTGGCAGTATCACAACTGATCATAGGCTATCTCTCCCTGATTTTTATTGTTCATTCATCAAATGTTTCAGGTCCTCTTGCAACTTTAAGCGTGCCCGATTGACACGCGATTTTACCGTTCCTAAAGGAATCCCCACAATTTCGGCAATCTCTTCATAAGAAAATCCCTGAATATCCCGCAAAATGATCACCTGTTTAAATTTAGGCGACAGCTTGTCGATCGCTTTCTGAATAATCCTGTCGGTTACCACGGTATTGGTCTCGCGTTCAGGATTGCTGTCTTCATCCGGAATATCATAGTCTTTTTCACTGGTCATAAACGAACTGATAGACAACAACTTTCGTCTTCTGCGCCTGCGCAATTCCGTCTTTGCCAGGTTCCCGGCTATGGTGTAAATCCAGGTTGAGAATTTGGCTATCTCACGATAATAGTGCTTATTCTTGAATAATCTTAAAAAGGTCTCCTGGACGATATCTTCCGCTTCTTCTTTTTCCCCGACAAAACGGAATACAAAATTCATCAATGGATCTTTGTACCGTTTAACCAGCAAATCGAACGCGTAATTATCACCCTGTTGAAACCGGGCAATTAACTCTTCGTCAGTCGGAGAAGCCTTTGTTTTTACAGCCTTTTCCGTTTTCACCATATTTAAACTTTCTGTTTAACACTACTTAAAAAAAATAAGTTCCGAAAAAACTTTTTCTTTTTTGCTTTTTCTGATTAAATCCTTCTTCGCCTTTTTCCCTGTTTGTACTTTATGAAGAAAAGATTACGCTGCTGTTTACTTACTGCATTATTTTCTTTAAAGATACAATGCAAAATTACAATCTGCAAATCTGGTAGCAAAGCAGTTCCAATTGCTGCAATCCGGCTGTTTTAATGCCCTTTTGAGCCAGATCGAACTCATTTAATAGCTGGATCACCTGCTTAATTTGATTAAAATTGTACTTTTGTGTTACAACAAGAATATCCCGCATCTGAAAATCACTTAATTTCATTTTTTTGCCCACCTGCGAGGCATTAAGTCCCTGGCGTTTCAAGGAGGCGGCCATCAGCGCTTTACGGAAAAAAGCAAAAAGCACAGGATTAATCATGGTTGGTTCGGCACCGGCTTCCATTAAATGGCGTGTAATAGAAATACTTTGCGCCAAATTGCGTTGGGCCAGGGCTTTTTGTAAAGCAAAGACATTTGCTTCGCGGTAATGGCCTGAGGTCTGGTGTAAATCTCCCACCGTAATCGGGCTGTTGTCGGTCTTAAAACTAATGACTTTTTCAATTTCATTTTTTACCGTTAAAATATTGGTGCCCACGTTGGCCACCAAAAAGTGTACTGCTTCCTCTTCAATGGGGCGCCCCAGGTGCTGGCAGTATTGCTTAATCCAGCCCGGCAACTGATTTTCGTACAATGGTTTACAATTGACCTCTGTGGCGTAATTTTTCAATGCTTTAAAGAATTTAGTACGCGGCTCCTCGTTTACACACAATACCAGAACAGAAAAATTGGGTGGCTTCTTCAGATATTTTGTAAATGTGGCTTCATCCTCAATTTTCATCTTATTGAATTCACGAACCACGATGAGTTTTTTGTCCGCCAACATGGGATAGGTACTCAACTGCGAAAGTATTTCGGATTGCGTATTCTCTGTGCCGTAGAGTACAATCTCATTCAGATCACGGCTGCCTTTGTCCGGAAACAATCTTTGTTTTAAGGCGTTAATCACCTGATCCTGAAAAAATTTTTCCGCTCCGTTTAACACATAAATGGGGTCAACCTGCCCGGTCTCTATTTCTTTTAACACCTGAATCGGCGCCTTCATTAAAACTCCCTATTTTTAGTCAGCCATCTGTAAAAATAGCCTGAGCCAGCTAATCCCAGTCCCATTACAATGGCCCATTGTAGCAGTGTAGTACCCAGACTGTAAGTACGTAACGGGTCCCACCATGTTTCAGGATTCCACTGTACGGATTGCCAGAACCACCAGGCAACCATAATCAAAAATTGCAAGGGCATCAGAAATTTAAATAAAAATGCCACCATTTTCTTCAAAAATTGGTCCTTTAATTCCAGCTTCAACCAATTGTGAAAAAAATTCGTAATGCCAATCCGGTTGACGGTCAGAATGAAGAATAATCCGCTTACCAGCAATCCCAATCCCCACACCCAATCCTGGTTATTGAAAAACTCCAGAAAAAGGGCGGAGGGCGCGCCAAAGATCAGGGTCACCAAACCGACCAACAACACCGCTTTTTTACGTACCAGCCCAAAATCGATCAAAATGCGCGTGGCCAGTTCGATCATGGAGATCAGACTGGAGAGAGCGGCAAAAAAGAGGGCCAGGAAAAAGATGGTGACAAAAAGAGAGCCGGCGGGCATTCGGGAAAACAATTGCGGCAGAGCAATAAAAGCCAGGCCCTGATTACCTGCCTCTAAAACACCATGCGCCTGCTTCAGATCAAGCGAAAGCGCAAACACCGTGGGAATTACCGCCAGCCCGGCTAAAATCGAGGCCAGATTGTTGCCAATTCCGGTTAAAAACGAATTGCTGACGATATTTTCCTCGCTCTGCGCGTAAATCGCGTAAGTGAGCAACAGCCCCCAACCGGCGCCGGTTGACCAGGCCGATTGCGAAAGAGCATCGATCCACAGACGGTGGTTTAAAAATTGAGCCGGCTCGATGCTAAAAAAGTAATGCAGACCAGTACCGGCTCCGGGTAAGGTAACGGCCCGGATGGCAGCCAGAACCAACAGGACGAACAGAGCCGGCACGATGACTTTGGAAAAGCGCTCTACGCCGCGCACAATACCCCGATAGATAATAAAAACTCCCAGAGCAATGGAAATAAAGTGAAAGAGCAGAGCCTGCGGGTTTAAATGCGTAAACTCCTGCCATGCCTGCTGATGGTTCATATTAAAAATTTTACCCTGAACCGAGAGCACAAAATATTTCAGGCTCCAGCCGCACACCACAGAATAGTAAAATAAAATAAAGGTTGTACAAAGCCCTACAAACCAGCCCATAAAGGTAAAAGAAGGGTTTATCTTAGCAAAGGCGCCAATGGTTCCGCGCCTTGTCTTCTGACCGATTCCGAATTCTACAATCAGCAGTGGAATGGACCACAGAAACAGAAAAAGGAGCCAGGGAATAAGAAACGCGCCGCCGTATTGTCCGGCCAATCGGGGAAAACGCCAGATATTGCCTGCGCCTACCGCCATGCCAATGGTAGCGCTTAACAAGCCAAAACGTGAAGTAAAATGTTCTCTGCTGTGCCCCATCATTCAAGACCCTGAATCAATGAAAAACGTTTCCATTCAAACATCAGCTCAAATAGTAAATGAGCCCTACGCTTGAGATGAGAAGGCAGTAATAACCAAACCACTGTATTTTCCCTTTTTTCACAAAATCCAGCAACCAGATAATGGCCAGACAACCAAAGGCAAAGGAGAAGATCATGCCGGCTATTAAATTGACCAGCTCGGAAGTGCTGACCGGGCTGCCGATTAAATCTTTTAATTTTAGCAGAACCGCGCCAGCCACTGCCGGAACAGACATGATAAAGGAAAAGCGGGCTACTTTTTCCCGTTCTCCACCGCTTAAAATTCCAGCAAAAATAGTGCTGCCACTGCGCGAAATACCGGGCAGTATGGAAACCGCCTGCGCAAGCCCCATAAAAAAGGCCATGCCTCCACCGATTTCGCGGCCCTTTTCTTTGATCAGCGGAATAGCCGACATCATCAATCCCGTAACAAACAAAAAGGCAAAAACAGCCAGAATGCTACTGAATACCTGTTCAATGTGATCCTCAAAAAGCAGGCCAACAATCGCTGCTGGAATGGAAGCCAGAATCACGTACAGGTCCCAGCGCCAATAATAGCGATTGGTCTCTGTGGCATTGCCTTTAAGCAGTGCAAAAGGGCTGATTATCATCTGCCAGAGTTCTTTACGGAACAGGACAAAAATAGACAGCAGAGTTCCCAGATGCATGAAGACATCGAACATCAACCCCGCCTCCTTAAAACGCAATAAGTGAGAAAAGATGACCAGATGTCCGGAACTGGAAATGGGTAAAAATTCAGTCAACCCCTGAATGGTACCCAACAATACGGCTTTAAATAAACTCTCCATGGATGCTCCTGAAATAGGGTTTGTACTCTTTGACAGTAAATATTTTTATGGTCCGTTAGAGCAAAGAACCAGAATCTCCAGGCATTTTGTACTCATCAGCAAAGTTTCTTCTAAAGGTTCTGCAAAATGTAAACTCCAGAACTCTTTCGAATAATCCCAAGAATCGGGATGATGAGAAATCTTTTGTTTAGCTTGAAGCGTAAAGTTTCTCCTGAATGCGTTGCCCGCACAATTTGCTAAACTCTGTAAAGATAATTTATTTATTTTAATCATTGGAGTCCAGATTAATTAAGCATGGAACAAAAAAGGAGGCGTTTAAGAAAAGTTTACGTGCCCTGCCTGACGGTTTTACCCGGCTTTCTACTCTGAGACCTTTTCGTTAACACCGATTTGTTCCCAGTAAAAAGATAAGTTGAGATTGAAATATTTCCCTTAAAAGATCCTTCTCGCTTAGCGGGACTAAAAAATTTTTACGCTGCAGTATTGCAGGCTTGTCCGGCTGGGCCTTTCCTGACGAGCAGGCAAGGCCCGAAAATTGAGGAGAAGGGGGTTCAGTTTAAAGGTATAAGGGATTCAGAATGACATGCCGGCATAGGCCTTAACCGCCTGGGCACAACTTGCCCCTTCGCAAAATAATTCGTAATTCATAATTTTTAATTTAAATTACTTCTTTGCCTGTCCGGTGGCCAGACCTGTCCGGCTGGATAGCCGTCCAGACTGGCCTGTCAGGCTGCGCTTTGCCAGACTGGCCTGTCCCCGAAAATCGGGATTTCTGCTGCGCTCCAACCGGCTGTAGCTGCCAGACAATTAAGAAAATTCCCCCACCAAGCCTTCCTCGTCTCCCAGACTTTTATTCTGGAAGACGGGGACCGAGGGGGTGAGGGCTAATTCGTGAAATGACTTCTGCTGTTGGAGGGGAAGAGTTAAGAGTGTAAGAGTTAAAGGGTTCCGTGGCAGCGGCCTGTCATTTTTTAAAGAAGTTTTTTGGTTGCGGCTATGCTGCCTTAGCTGTATTCTTCCCAGCTTTTAATCTGAATGTTTTGCGGCCCATTATTGTGCAGGGCTTCAATAAAGCGCATGGCAATCTGGCGATTGGTGATCAACATCTTGTTAAAGTCAACGGCTGCGCGCCGGATCAGGTAGCCATTGGTTAGCTCTTCTTTCTGAAAATTTTTAGGGATGTTAATGACCAGGTCAATTTTGCCCTCCTTGATATAATCCAGGGCATTGGGTTTTCTATTTTCCAGCGGCCAGTGTAAGCGTGAGACCTTTAATCCGTTGGCGCGTAAAAATTTAGCGGTTCCTCCGGTGGCGTAAAGCTTCAGGCCCATGGCGCTTAATTTTTTGACCGGCTCCAACAATTCAGCTTTGGAGGTAATGGTACCGGTAGATAGTAAAACGCTTTTAATGGGCAAACGGAAACCGACCGCCTGCATGGCTTTAAGGAAGGCTTCGTAAAAATCGTCGCCAAGGCAGGCCACTTCTCCCGTAGAAGTCATTTCAACGCCCAGTGCTGGATCTGCTCCTTCCAGGCGCGTAAACGAAAATTGAGGGGCTTTTACGCCCACGTAATTCAACTCGAACAACGAACGATCTGGTTTTTCGATGGGCGCATTTACCATCACGCGCGTGGCCAGATCAATAAAATTAAATTTTAAAATTTTAGAAACAAAAGGGAAGCTGCGCGAGGCGCGTAAATTACACTCAATGACCTTCACGTCATTGTCTTTGGCCAGGAATTGAATGTTGAACGGACCATGGATGTTTAGAGCATTGGCAATTTGCGAAGCAACCACCCGCACTTTGCGCATGGTTTCCAGATAGAGACGCTGCGGCGGAAAGACCAGTGTGGCATCGCCCGAATGGACGCCTGCATTTTCCACATGTTCAGAAATGGCGTAAGCCACAATTTGTCCCTTCTGGGCTACGGCGTCAATTTCGATCTCTTTGGCATTGACCAGAAACTTTGAAATTACCGTGGGATGTTCCGGAGAAAGATCCACGGCTTTTTGCAAATAGGCCTGCAATTCGTCATCATTAGAAGCGACCGCCATGGCTGCCCCGCTCAAAACATAGGATGGACGAACCAACACCGGATAACCAACCTGATGGGCAAATTCGATGGCTTCATCCAGTGAAGTCAATTCCTTCCACTGGGGTTGATCGATGTTCAGGCGATCCAACAAAGCAGAAAATTTGTGTCTGTTTTCGGCATTGTCGATATCGCGCGCTGCGGTTCCCAGAATGGGAATGCCCGCGGCATCCAGAGCCGTAGCTAAATTATTAGGGATTTGCCCGCCAACCGAAATGATGACCCCTTTAAGATTTATTTTGCGAAAGAGCTCAACAATCATTTCCAGTGAAATTTCATCAAAAATGAGCATGTCCGACTGATCGTAATCGGTACTCACCGTTTCCGGGTTGTAATTCAACATCACGGTTTTGTAACCCAATTTTCTAAGGGTCAACCCGGCATTTACAGCACACCAGTCGAACTCGACCGAGCTGCCGATGCGGTAGGAGCCCGAACCCAAAATCAGAATTCCCTGTTCGCCATCCTGAAATCCCTGGACATCATCTTCCATGGCATTGTAAGACAGGTAGAGGTAATTGGTTTGGGCCGGATATTCGCCAGCCATGGTATCGATCTGCCGGATGTAGGGCACTAAGCCGGCTTGCAGACGCCAGTTGCGCACATCGTTCTGCGAAACGCGACACAACCAGGCAATCTGTTTATCTGAAAAACCCGCCTGCTTGGCGCGCTTGAGCAAAGCCTGAGGAGGAGCATGTTCTGTAAAGAGCGAAAGTTCATGGGCAATCTGCGCTACTTTTTGCAGCTTAAACAGAAACCAGCGATCAATCTTTGAAAGTTGATGTACCTCATCAACGGTAAAGCCCAGTTCAAAAGCCTGCATGATGGCAAAAATTCGTTCTTCCGTAGGAGCGCGCAATTCATCGGTCACATCCTGGAACTTAAAATTTTCATTGGCCGCCAGACCGAGGGCGCCAATCTCCAGCATGCGCAATCCTTTTTGCAGGGCTTCTTCAAAATGGCGTCCAATAGCCATGACTTCGCCAACCGATTTCATCCCGGAACCGATTTTGCGCGAAACCAGGCGGAATTTTTTAAGGTCCCAGCGGGGAATTTTGACGACTACGTAATCCAGCGCCGGTTCAAAAAAAGCCGATGTACTTTTTGTTACGCTGTTACGCAATTCTGGCAGAGTGTAACCCAAAGCCAGCTTAGCGGCAACAAAAGCCAGGGGATATCCCGTTGCTTTTGAAGCCAGAGCTGAGCTGCGCGAAAGTCGGGCATTAACCTCAATAACGCGGTAGTCCGAGGTTTGAGGATTGAGAGCGTATTGAATATTGCACTCGCCCACCACCTTTAAATGCCGAACAACCTTAATAGCAATTTCTCTTAAACGGTGATATTCTTCATTGCTCAATGTCTGGCTGGGAGCGACGACAATGCTCTCGCCCGTGTGAATGCCCATGGGGTCAAAATTTTCCATGTTGCAAACCGTGATGCAGTTGTCTTCACGGTCGCGTACTACTTCATATTCGATTTCTTTCCAGCCGTGTAAATATTCTTCTATTAAAATTTGGGGAGCAAGGCTCAATGCGCGGGCCGCTTTATCTTTAAGCTCTTTTTTGTTGGTACAAATACCCGAGCCCAAACCGCCCAGAGCGTAGGCCACACGCACCATAACCGGATAGCCAATCTTCTCCGCCACCTGCAGAGCCTGTTCAACCGAGCTCGCCACATCGCTGCGGGCCGTTTGCACATCAATTTCTGCCAGACGCCGGATGAACTGTTCCCGATCTTCGGTATCGATGATGGTTTGGGGATGGGTGCCCAAAACCTGCACATCGTATTTTTGTAAAATGTTTTTTCGGAACAACTCAAGTCCGGTGTTCAAAGCGGTTTGTCCGCCAAAGCTTAGCAGAATCCCTTCTGGGCGTTCTCTGGCAATGACCTTTTCCACGTATTCTGGGGTCACCGGCAGAAAATAGACCCGATCCGCCAGGTTTTCTGAAGTTTGAATAGTGGCAATATTGGGATTCACCAGGATGGTGTAAACCCCTTCCTCTTTTAAGGCTTTAATGGCCTGACTGCCTGAATAGTCAAATTCGCCGGCTTCTCCTATTTTTAAGGCCGCCGAGCCTAAAATTAAAATCTTCTTAAACGTTCTTTTAATCACCTTAATCTGCACTCCTCAATCTCAAGACCCGATGCTTTCGATGAACTGATCAAACAAAAACCGTGTATCCGTAGGCCCCGGAGAAGCTTCCGGATGGAATTGCGTGCTCATGAATTTACCGGAATGATGCATTAATCCCTCGCTGGTTTGGTCGTTGAGGTTGGTAAAAAAGGGTTGCCAGTCCGCAGGAATGGTTTGTTCATCCACGGCATAGCCATGGTTTTGTGCTGTAATGTAAGCGCGATTTGTCTGGCGATTTATCACAGGTTGATTTTGTCCCCGATGCCCATATTTCATTTTGTAGGTTTTTGCGCCAATGGCCAGGGCCATGATCTGGTGTCCCAGGCAGATGCCAAAGGTGGGTATGCCCTTGTGTAAAACATTTTGCGTATGGGCAATGGTTTCCTTACACAGGGCCGGATCGCCAGGCCCGCTGGAAATAAGAACGCCATCCACCTTTTCCTCTTCTATGGGATAATTCCAGGGCACACGTAGAACCTGCACCTTCCTGAGCAATAGTTCTTCCATAATGCTGTGTTTACATCCACAGTCCACCAGCCCGATTTTTACATCACCGCGCCCCAAAACCTGTGGTTTTTCAATGGAGACCTTTTCCACCAGATTTTCCTTGTTGGGGTCAAAAAAATCGACTTCCTGGTCGCCAATCAATAATTTGGCCAGCATGACGCCTTTTTCACGAATGCGCTGCGTCAATGCCCTTGTGTCAATCCCGGCAATGGCTGGGATTTTTTGATTGTAAAGCCATTGGGCCAGACTGGTTTGCGCCTGCCAATGAGAATAATCGAGTGAATAATCATCCACAACCAGGGCCGAAATCATGCCTTTTGGAGCTTCGTACCAGCGGAACAGATCATGTTCGTTTTCCGAGGGGGGCATGCCATAATTGCCAATCAGCGGAAAGGTCAGCACCAGAATTTGTCCAAAATAGGAAGGGTCTGTCAAAGATTCCGGATAACCGGTCATTCCCGTATTGAATACAATTTCACCGGAAGTGGACTGGGGATAGCCAAAAGACGTGCCGTAAAAAACACTGCCATCTTCAAGAATCAGCCGAGCCGAAAGTTGGGATTCTACCATGTCTGTTCATTTTCTTTTTTGCTTGTTTTTTGGGAACATAGTTTACATAAATATGCAGAATAATGCAAGAAGTTTATGGCTCTCACTGAATGTCCCCAAAAAAATTTTTAACTAAATAGCCTTATCTTGTTGAAATTTAAGAAAAATGATATGATTCTTTTTGAAAAAGTCTTAAAAAAGGCTTCACATTTTGTAAATTTTTGTGGGTTAAACATAAAAATTAATTTTTCAAGCCTCTTGACAATAATTGAATTTCTTTTAAATCTGAAATAAGTATTTTTAATCCAACTTCCGGATTTGTGTTTAAGCAATCCGTTCTTTATTAATATTTAATCCCCATGGAAGGCCAGGCCAAAAGGGACTTTTAAAATGTTAAAGAAAGGCCATGTTATGGGGAGCGACCGTATTATTAAGGCCAGTTATTTAAGATTTTGTCCATTGTTAGTCTTTACTCAAATTTATTTGTTTAAAATAATAATTGGTGTACAGCCGTACCCCCCCCCGCATTGCGCATGGAAAAATACCCACCATCGCCTGTACACACAAAATTCAACCATTCAACCATTCAACTTATATACTCTTAACTTTCCCCTTGTTCACGGCCGTTCCCCGCCGTAAATTA
>NZ_JBSMDE010000210.1:0-29810 GCF_056497305.1 Caldithrix sp.
CCATTGACCATCCCTCTCAGCCGGTTCGCACGTTTGAATTGTTGGGAAACTTTCCCAATCCATTCAATCCGACAACCACCATTCGCTTTTATTTGCCACACAAAGCGCAGGTGGTTTTGGAGGTGTACGATATATCTGGGAGATTGATTGAGCATTCTGCGAAGAATTTTACTAAGGCAGGAATACAGGATTGGACGCTGCGCGCAGAGCAGCTGCATGCCTCGGGAATGTATTTGTACAAGATTAGTACAGGTGGAGTACTAAAAACAGGTAAGATGCTTCTTTTAAAATAGGGCTATGCGATAATAAGAATACTGTGGAGCCATTGAATAATAGGAAAACACAACCCGAGCATTAAGAAAAAATCGAATGGAAATAGAACATACTTCCGGGGGTAAAAAGCCACGAATTGCAAAAGTGAACACGAATGGATTCAAAATGATTCTGAGAGGAAAAAGCGAAAGTGCTTCCGAGATTTTATTGTACGGGCTTGCCCCCATTTTCTGTAAGGTTGTGGATGGATAAAATTAAAAGCAAAGGATAGAAGAGTATAAAACAATATGCATAAAATAAAAAAGATGGTAAATGATTATTATAAGAAACCTCCTGTATGTTCTGCTTTAAATAGAATCAGACATTTGTAAAGTTGAGGTAGGGCAGCCTCAACAAACAGAACTTGCTGCTAATTCAGTTATCCAAATGTACACCTTGTTCATCGAATTGCTTGGGACGTTTGGATCGGAGACCACGCATATTGGATTCGAGTATGATGGAAAATAGTAAATCTGATAGGGACACTTTAATTAATGTTATCCCGATTGCGCTTCACGGCCGGCAGGTGCGCTGAGCAGAGTAGCTCTTTTGGGGAAAGGCCAAGATGTACGGTTGTCTCGGGATGTAAAATGACAGACCTTCTTTGTGTCTATTTTGCCTATTAAACCAATCAACTGCTGTTTGGATTTCCTACGTGATACTTTCTGTTTCAATAAGCCGGAAAAAGTAGCGTCAAAAAAGAGTCACCATTCGGTAGTGCCTATATTGATTTTTTATATGAAGCTTTTTGATGATTATTTTTGTGAATCTTATTTTCAATTTGCGGCAAGTAAAAATTTAAGTTGACTCTTAAAACAATATGTCAATATCCTTAGAGTGCCCACTAAAAAAAGCTATTGTACTTGTATAATATTCAATTTTGAGTTCACTCACGGAAGATATTTTTCTTCTATTTGATTAAGAGAATTCTTTTAAAGGTAAAATGTCTTTATTTAAGTATCAAGATTCTTCTATAGCCAGGGCGGAAAAAAATAAATGATTATATTTTAGGGTGAAAACAGAAATAGTTTTCAAAAAAATATTTGACGAAACTTTCGAAACTCTCTACTTTAATTTCGAAGTTTTCGTTAACCCCGAATTTTTTCTCAAATTTTGAGAGGTATATGTCGACCATTAAAGATATTGCCAAATTGGCCAATGTTTCCACCTCCACAGTATCAAAAGCTCTTAACGCCAGAGCAGATGTTAGTGAAAGAACACGCAAAAAGGTATTACAGATTGCCCAACAAATTAACTACGATATCTCACGTTTGCGTCGTGAAGGTCCTTTAATTAAAAGCAAAAATGTAGATGTTATCTTTTGCCGTGAAGAAAAACCACTCTCATTAAATCCTTTTTATTCCCGCGTACTCGAAGGCATTGAGGCGGAGCTCGCACTCAATCATTTTAACCTGGTTTTAACACTATTGCCCAATAAAAAAGATGTTCCTCTTCCTGAGCCTGTACTTCAACAAGAAGTGGATGGCGTTATTCTGGTTGGCGTTTTTAATCAGGATTTTATTGATAAAATTAAAAAAATTCAAATGCCGATAGTGCTTATTGATCCCAAAATTGTGGTTGAAGAATTTACCCAGGTTTTGATTGATAATGAACATGGGGGCTATACGGCGACTCAGTATTTAATACAAAATGGGCACAAACGAATTGGCTTTATCTCTGGTCCACTGGAGAGGCAAAGTTTTTTTCAACGTTTTCTTGGTTACAAAAAGGCATTAGAATTTCACGATATCCCTTTTGAAAAGGAATTGGTACAAACCGGCGGTCTGGAAGATGGTTACAAAAATACTAAAAGCTTACTCCAACTAAAAAATCCACCAACGGCTATTTTTTCTGCAAATGATATCAATGCCATTTATGGTATCCAGGCTATTAAAGAAAACGGTTTGAACATCCCCGAAGATGTTTCTATTGTTGGTTTTGATGACATTGAACTTGCGATGATGTCCACTCCTCAATTAACAACCATACGCGTTTACAAAGAAGAGATGGGATCTATTTCCGTACGTCTTTTGATCCAGCATTTGCGCCGCGAAATTAATAGGCCCCTAACTTCATTTGTTCCTACGCGATTGGTCGAGCGCAATTCCGTGAAAAACTTAGAATCGTCTTCCAATAAAAAGAAATGATTCCCACTAACCAAAAGGAGGGTGTTGTATGCGCACCAAAATTTTACTATCCATTTTATTCGTATTAGGGGGCCTGTCTATGGTCATGGGGCAGGTGGTTGCCGATTTTGAAACCACAACGGATGGTTTTGATATTGGCTGGGGTAATACGATTACCAGTGTTTCGCAAATGGCAGATCCCACCGGAGCGAGTGGTGGAGTTCTGTCTCTTGCTTTCGATGCTTCCGGCTCAGAGCAAAAGGGAGCAGTGCAAAAGTTGAATATTGATGCCAACGGAGCAAAAGTCATCACCTTTTTTCTTTATCTTCCGGCTGATCTTCCCGATGGCGTTCTAATCAAAGCCTGGGCCCAAGATAATGACTGGACATGGATGGATTTTAAATTCTACTCTCAGGACATTCCTAAAGAGGTCTGGTTTCCGATATCGTTTGATCTGGAGCAGGCGCATGCCTTGAATGCCGGCTTTGATGTAAGTCAGGGACCCTTACAAAAAATAGGGCTGGAATTTGGCACTTGGGATATTGCGGCAGATGATACGAGTTATACGGGAACAATTTATGTGGATGATGTCAGTCTTTTGGGCGTTCTTCCCGTAAAGGTAGCCTCTTTTGAAACCGGCATGGATGGTTACAGCATTGGATGGGGCGATTTTATTACAGAGTTGAATACTGCAGCTGATCCGGCAGGACAATCTGGTAATGCACTGGCTATTTCTTTAAACGCTTCTACGACTAACGAGCAGAAAGGCGCTATCGCAAAAACCAATCTTGACATTGGAAATGCACAATTAATTACAACCTATATTTACCTCCCGTCAGGAACGCCCGACTCGATCCTGATTAAAACCTGGGCGCAGGATAACGACTGGACCTGGTTTGACTTTAAATTTTACGCGGTAGATATCCCAAAAGACACCTGGTTTCCGCTTCATTTCGATGTAAAAGCGGCTCATGCCTTGAATGCAAGCTGGGATGCTTCGACCGGTGCAATCCAGAAATTTGGCCTTGAATTTGGTACCTGGGATTTAAAAGGCGATGACCTGAATTGGTCCGGAACCATTTATGTGGACAATGTGATCTTACAATCAGCCGAAGTAGCGCCCAAATGGGTTATTGCCAGTTTCGAAAAAGAAGCCGCGGGGACGCAAGGTTTTTCCAACACAGGCTGGAACAAGGCCATTACCTTTCTCGGTCGGGTTACCGACCCTACGGGAAGAAGCAATGGCGTTTTACAGACCGACTGGGATTTTGGACTTGACATAAAAGCTTCATTCTCAAATGGGAACGTAACCTTTGGCTGGAGTGATACGGCCGGTGTGGACACGGGCGCTACAGAAATTCAGATGGATGTCTGGCTGCCTGCTGATTTCCCGGCGGATTCAACCATGCAGCTCTCCATTTTTGTGCAAGATCATGATACCTGGACGTGGACAGAAGATAAATATCTGGTCAGCGCTTCCCAATTTAATCTTGGCGATTGGACAACCATCTCTTACGATTTGTTATCACATGTACAAAGCGGAGAAGTCAATCCCTTTGTAACGGCAACGGTGGGTGTTCAGATTTATGATATGACTGAATCCAGCACCTGGACGGGAACCACGTACTGGGACAACGTGACTTTGGTAGGCGTAGAAGAACCTGAAGGTGAGCTGGCTTCTCCGAAAGTGATCGCGGCGGTTGATACGGTTACAACCTCGGTGACCAGCTTTCAGGTGGTTAACATTCAATGGGTTGACAATAACCTGGGTAGCGAAACATACCGCGTTTATATGAGTGAACACCCCATCACCGATTTAACTGCTGAAGGCGTGGTGCGCATCGCGCGTGATGTGCCACACGGAACGGAATACTGGAATTATCGCCCCTTTACAAATGAACCGAAAGAAGTAACACTTTACTTTGCCGTAACAGCCGTTAGCGCCGAAGGCGACGAGACACCGTTAACAGAAGAATGTAAAGCTGGGCCCATTACCTTAACTTCAAGCGCCACGGCAAAAGCCGTTTACGTAAAAGATTTTGCCAGCTCCTTTGTTTTGGATGGTCTGGATACCGAATTTTTGCCCTATTCTGATTACGAGCTTAAGCCTGAAAGTGCTGGCGGACGCGATGCCGAAAATTGGGATCTGAATTCAACAGACTTGATGTGGAATGCTATTTTTGTGGTGGATGATGATTACCTCTACATTTCTGCACATGTGATTGATAATGATCTCAATGCCACAGGCAGCGACCCCATTATTGGCGGACAGGCCTGGATGGGAGATGCGCTGGAGTTTTATATGGGATTCTATGATCGTAGCACTTTAAAGCAATTCCATGGTTATAAAGACGTTATGAGCCCGGGTACGGGTGATTATCGGATTAGTTTTACTGCCTGGGGCGAAGTACAGAGCGCTTCTGCTGCTTACGATTTTCCTGGTTTGGAAAGCACGGTCTTTCAGAGTTTTACGGGTGACGGTTACATCATTGAAGCGCGCATTGCACTGGATTCGTTAGCGCAGGATGGCGATTTGCAAATAGTTGACGGATTTTGCTTTCCCTTACGCATCGATGGTACCGACCTGGATCCCTCAGAAGGCGATGAAGAACGCACGCTGATCGCCCAATGGGGCGGCATGGGCGGCAATACTGAAGACTGGTTACGACCCAGCAGTTGGGGAGTTCTGGAAGTAATCAACGGCCCCACGGCTGTTGATGAATTGGCCAACACCCCGAAAACGTTTAAATTGTACGAAAATTATCCCAATCCATTTAATCCTTCTACTAATATCACTTTCGATTTG
The DNA here is from genome assembly GCF_056497305.1 of Caldithrix sp. Lineage (NCBI taxonomy): Bacteria > Pseudomonadati > Calditrichota > Calditrichia > Calditrichales > Calditrichaceae > Caldithrix > Caldithrix sp. The sequence continues at coordinate 5,245 of NZ_JBSMDE010000210.1, forward strand.
CCAACAACGGATCAGGTGACCATAACGATTTTTAACATCTTGGGGCAGAGGGTACGAACTTTGGTTAATAAGAAATTTTCTGCTGGCACACACACTGTGACCTGGAATGGCCGAGATGAGCGGGGGTGGACTCTTAGTTCTGGCCTCTACTTATTAAAATTCGAGAGTAATAAATATTCAGCCATACGAAAGATGATGCTATTAAAATAGAAAATTGATTGAAGCTCTACACGGCAGAGGCGGAAAAACCGCCTCTGCCTTTAATTAATTAATAATGGCGGAGGTTCGATGTCCGTTTCGAACAAAAGCTGGAAAATATGCCTGAGGGGTATGTTCCTTTTATTAATTTCGGTTTCATGGATTATGGCCGGTACAACCGGGAAAATTGCCGGAACGGTTTACGATCAACAATCGGGCGAACCATTAGCCGGCGTAAATATCTATCTTTTAAATACATCGTATGGGGCCGCTTCTGATCTGGATGGCTATTTTTACATTCTGAATGTGCCGCCAGGGGTTTACACCCTTGTGGCGCAAATGGTCGGTTACAGTGAATATCGAATCAAAGAGTTGGCCGTAAGCGCAGATCGTACCACCAGTCTGAGAATACGCTTACAACCGGAAGCCATTCAAGGTGAAGTCATTGAAGTGGTGGCAGACAAAATTAAAGTCCAAAAAGATCTTACCTCCTCTGAAGTTTCGGTTGGCGCAAAAAAGATTGAGGCTCTGCCCATACGGACGGTTAGTGAGATAATCTCCTTGCAGGCCGGCATCGTAAAAGACGCCAACAATCAAATCCATATTCGTGGCGGTCGTTCAACCGAAATTTCCTACATGGTTGACGGTGTTCAGATTTTAGATCCTTTAAATCGTGGCTGGGGCGTTTCCATTGATGACCAGGCCATTGAAGAATTGAAAACCATTTCTGGAACCTTCAATGCCGAGTATGGGCAGGCACTTTCCGGTGTTATCAATATTGTGACCAAAAAAGGCAGCGATCGGTTCAAATGGAATTTAACCGCTTATTTTGGTGATTATCTGAGCTTGGATGATAAAAACTTTTATGTAATGAATAATGCAGAATGGGCCCATGCCGCAGGTGAAGCGCTGGCCCGCAAAAATAAATTTATTCTTTTTGATTTTTCCAGATACGGCAATGATTATCAAAAAATTTATAAAGAAAAACCCTATTTAACACATAAGCCTTATTTAAACCGCTATGAACCATGGAAGCATCAGGATATCCAGTTGAATCTCTCGGGGCCTTTACCTTTAACGCATAAACGATTGAAATATTTTATTTCCGCTCGTTACACCAATCATCCCGGTTATGTTTACGGTAAACGATATTTTATGCCCTGGGGATTTCAATCTCCGGCCATGGATACGGTCCATACGTTTAAAAAGCCTGACAATAAATTAGTGCCTCTCAATCGGGACAAAAACTGGAGCGGACAGCTTAAACTTTTTTACAAGCTTTCTGATGTCATGGAATTGAGCTATGGGTTCTACCTGAATCGTAATTATAATTATAGCACTGCCGGCTATAATTACAAATACGTACCGGATGCCGGCAAACATTACTACACCGATGTATTAACGCACATCATCTCTTTAAAACATGTTCTCTCTTCAAGTACGTTTTACGATTTAAAAGCAAGTCTATACACCAAACATCATAAAAACTACCTGTACAAAGATCCCTTTGATTATCGCTACATGCCGACAAAATCCAGTGATTTTGAGTTGTACGTTTTTGGCCGTGAGGCCTCTGATTACATCTCGTTAACGCAAAATCCAAACGACTTTGCCTATTACGGTAACCCTTTAGATCGGGGGAAAGAAGACGTAAAGTATTATTCTTTTAAGTTTGATATTACCAGTCAGGTGAGTCGCTATCATTTAATTAAAACCGGCGTTTCTGCTGTATTGCATGATGTGCGCAATGAATGGTTTACCCTACAATTTTCGGAAGCAACCTATCGTCCAATCATTCCCACTGAAAATTCGCCTTTTTATGAAAAATATCATTTTAAACCCAAAGAATTTGCAGCCTACATTCAGGATAAAATTGAGTTTAAAGAATTCATTGTCAATTTAGGTGTCCGTTATGATTATTTTAATTCGGATGGTAATGTGTTGAACGATCCAGCAGATCCGCAAATTTATGATCCATTTAAATTTGATCATATCTACGAAAATTATGCGCCGGGCCTTCCGGACAGTGAGCTGGTTGAATACACTATAGCGGAGCGCAGAAAGTTCTGGTACAAAAAAGCAAGGCCAAAATTTCAAATCAGCCCGCGCTTGGGATTTTCTTTCCCCATTACAGAAAAAGGCGTTATTCATTTTTCTTACGGCCACTTTTTTCAGAATCCTGAATTTCGTTTCCTGTACGATAATCCCAATTTTTGGATTGAAGGCGCAGGCGCACAAAACCTTGTGGGCAATGCCGATTTGAACGCCGAACGTTCTGTAATGTATGAAATCGGATTGCAACAGGAAATCGGCAACCATCTTTACTTCCATTTAACCGGATTTTACCGCGATATTCGAGATTGGGTCGGTATCAGTCGGCCGATAGACACTTACCGTGGAATCACTTATTTTAAATACATCAACAAAGATAACGCCACGGCTAAAGGCCTAACCGTTTCCAGCGCAATTAATTATGGGCACGTGAATGTAAATCTGGACTATACGTACATGATTGCCCGCGGGACTTCTTCCAATCCACAGGATGCGTACTATGACGCGCTGGATAACAGGGCCCCGCGTTTAACCTTGATTTATCTGAACTGGGACCAAACCCATTCTTTAAACACGGTCATTAACTATAACAACAAAGGCTGGAATGCCACCCTCACCGGTAGCATAGCCTCCGGCTTTCCCTATACGCCAACCTTCGCCCGGGGCGAAGTCTCCGGTTCCGGTACTTTCGTCGGCTTGACGGAAAATAGCGCCCGCAAACCAATGACTTTAAATTTCGATTTAAGAGTGGCCAAAAATCTTCGCCTGTCAAAGGGAATGAATTTAACGCTCTTTGCAACGGTTACCAATCTGTTCGACATCAGAAATGCGCGGAATGTCTATTCCGACACAGGTCAACCCGATTATACATTGCAGGGCGTTAATCAAATCGATCGGCAGGGGGATCCCGACATTGAAATTTCCAATGTTCAGGAATATTTTACCAATCCATATTACTACACACCTCCCAGATTTATTGAACTGGGGTTCAGGTTAAGTAGATAACTGGTGAGGAAGTTTTATGATTATCAAAAGAAATATACTTAAGCAACGTGCTGCGCTGTTTCTATTGCTATTAATTTTCATTTTTTCACAACCGCTTCAAGCACAAAAAGTGTCCCGAGTTGGCACGGCTGCCGCAACCTTTCTAAAGATCGGTGTAGGAGCGCGTGCCCTGGCCATGGGCGAAGCCTACACCACCATAGGCGGTGATGTCACGGCAACCTATTGGAATCCAGCCGGCCTGGCCGCGGTAGAAAAAAATCAATTTTTATTTACGCATTACAACTACATTGCCGATATCTATTTTGATTATGCTGCCATGGCCATTCCGTTTTCTAATATTGGAACTTTTGGCCTGTTTATTACCTATCTTGGCATGCCCGATATAGAACGAACTACCATTACCGAACCTTACGGCACAGGCGAAAAGGTCTCGGCTTCATCGTTTAATATGGGTATTTCCTACGGAAAATATTTAACAGACCGTTTTTCTATCGGTGGGAATTTCAAATACATTCAGGAAAATCTTTGGCACACCACGGCAAGTTCTTTTGCTTTTGACATTGGTCTTATTTACAGGACGCACTTTAAAAATCTAACCATCGGTATGGCTATTACGAATTTTGGCCCCGGCATGCAACTGCAGGGCCGCGATTTACTGGTACAACACGATATTGATGAAACAAGCGAAGGAAATAATGGCAATATCAATGCGGACCTTAAAACCGATGCGTTCAGCCTGCCCATTTTGTTTAGAGTTGGTACTTCCATTAATCTATTGCGCGATGTGATCGGTCTTAAAAACAACAATCTTCTTCTATCCATAGATGCCGTACACCCCAGTGACAATTACGAGTACATCAATTGTGGACTGGAATATGCATATAAAAACATGATTGCCATGCGGACTGGCTATCGGGAAACCTTCCTTAGAGATCGAGAAGGCGGCTTTACTTATGGATTGGGCCTTAACTTACATGTGATGGGTATTGGCCTTAAGGTAGATTATGCGTTGGCCGATTTTGGGCGTTTGGACACCTTAAATAAATTCTCTTTGATTCTGGAACTCTAATTGCCAATAAGATGGGAGTTTAACACGCATGAAGTTAATAAAAATTGTATTCGTAATTTTGATAACAACGCAGCTTATGATGGGCCAGGATACGCATGGCAGTCCGCAATACCGGGCGCGAAATGACCATTCTGGCAATTTGATTCGTGTAACTTTCTGGAATCAGGGCATGCTGGGAGGCCAGAAAGGGGACAATAGTTTAATTTATCCTGGCGAATGGCCAATTAATAGCGGTTTTGCGCAATTGGGAAATGCTTCCAGCTATGTGGGTAGTAAATTACGCGTGCCAACCGTAAACGATTCCACGGGCGATACCAGCTATGTGGAAATTACGCCGGTCGTTTTTTGTCAGGGATGGGATCCTCTGATGTTTTCACATGATTCGTTGGGTAATTTTTTGGGCTTTGAGCCTCTTCCTGGGTTTTATAGCATCAGCCAAAAAGAAGAGGACCCATTTCATGCTGTGGCTATGAGTCATCAGGCTTTTACCTGGCCTGCGTATTGGCCTGATAAAATGGATGATCCTTTGGATCCTGGATGGCCCAATCACTGGAACGGATATTTTGGAAAAGATCAGAAAAATGCCGACCAGGAAAGTTATTTTGTAATGGATGATTACATGTTTAAAAAACGTGTTTCGGGCGTCAAATTGCCGCTACCCATTCCGTCGCAACCAGAGCGTGGAGGCCTTGGCTTGAAACAATCCGTTCGTGGTTTACAATGGTCCAACCCCGATGCCGAAGATTGTATTTTTTGGATTTACAAAATTACAAATTTTGGAGAACTGGAATTACCGCAAACCGTGTTCGGGTTAAACGTTGGAGCGTCAGAAGGGGCAAAAATAAACCAGAATACAGACTGGGACGATGATTGCGCAATTTTTTATCGCGACCTTGATTTAACGGTGAATTACGACTGGGATAATGTGGGAACGGCCGGCTACTCTCCTGTGCCCTGGATGGGATTTGCGTTTTTGGAAAGTCCGGGTAATGCGGTTGATGGGATTGACAATGATGGCGACGGTTTACTGGCGCCTGGAGGGGGAAAAATCATTTCTACCGACGATTTCTTCCATTCATACAATGTCGGCGATCCAATTGTGTTGATCGATTACCACACCTATGAACGTAAACTAACCACCATGCCGGCAAAAGGTGTAACCTTTCAGGTTAATGGAAAAAAATATCGGAAAGTCCCCGGCGCTCCTCTGGAAGAAATTCCCCGTAATGGTGTAGATGACAATTTAAATGGCCTGATTGACGAATCCGACGGAGCTTTGGCGCCAGATTCTGTTTATTTTTATTTGTACATTAGAGACCCCGTTTACAACAACCGCGATTATCTGGCAAAGGATTATTTTACAGGTAATGGGCTATCAAATTTAATGATCGATGAGCGGCGTGATGACGGCATTGATAATGATGGTGACTGGGATGCAAATTATGACGATACCGGTCTGGATGGTAAACCGGGTACGGGTGATCCCGGTGAGGGCGACGGCCAACCAACTCCTGGTTATGGCGAGTTACAGGGCGAGCCGAATATTGATATTACGGATGTGGATGAATCCGATCAGATCGGGCTTACCAGTTTTATTTTTTACGAATATGGATCGTTAACCTATTCCAACGACGAAGACATGTGGAATGTCTCGCGTCCGGGCTTTTTTGATAGCCATTTAATTAATGTGGATGCCGATTACGTGTTTTCAACAGGCTATTTCCCTTTACAACCAGGTCAAAGTGAATCATTTTCCATTGCTCTGCTTTATGGTTGGGATGAACAGGACCTCATTCAAAATAAAAAGATCGTGCAGGACATCTATAATGCCAATTACAATTTTGCTGTTGCGCCCGATAAACCCACCTTGCAGGCCGTTGTGGGAGATGGCAAGGTAACCCTGTTCTGGGATGACAAAGCCGAAAGAAGTTTTGATCGTTTTTTAAAAGAATATGACTTCGAAGGTTATAAAATTTATCGCGCCACCGACCCGGGGTTTGTGGATGCGGGCATCATTACCGATGGTTACGGTTATGCCTATTACACAAAACCGCTGGCTGTGTACGACAAGGTGGACAGCGTTTTTGGCTTTTTCCCGAAAACTCAAGGACGCGGTGTGCAATTTTTTCTGGGAAATGAATCGGGACTGGTGCATACCTTTGTTGATTCTCCTTTAATAAATGGTGTTCGTTATTTTTACGCCGTAACGGCCTACGATCGGGGCAATGTGGAAAAGAATATTATCCCTTCCGAAACGAATAAGTTTGTTACCATCAGTCCCACCGGTGAAATTAGGACTGGCGATAATGTCGTTGCTGTGGTTCCAACACCGCCAGCTCTGGGCTATAAAGCGCCGGATTTTGATGTGGCGCCTCATCAGTTGGGCGGCGGTGTTACCGAAGGTAAAGTTTATGTCAATTTTATTGAACCCGACAAAATCCCCGACGATCATGAATTTGAACTACAATTTCTCGATCAATCAATGGACCGGCGCGATAATGACCTGGACAGTCTGATCGATGGGAAGGATGAAGATGAACTTTTGCCCACTAAAACCACGGGCTTTGTGCTAAAGGATCTTACGATAAATGAGGTGGCGGATACGGTCTGGTTTTACGAGTATGCCAAAGTTGACGATCGATTGTTGCCTCTGAAAAATTTGTACGCTGATGATGATGGCAATCCAAGAACCTTAACTGCGATTTTAGGAGGCATGAAATTTTTTATTTACAATCCGGCGCCTTCTATTCTTAATATTCCCCGATTGAGGATTTACAGCGGAATTCAATGGAGCCGCAACATCGATTATTCTTCAGCCTATCCGTTGCGGTTTGGCGTTTTCGACCTTGGCGGTTTTAAAAAGGGCATCTCCTATCCCCGGCAATACAAAATCGTCTTTTACGATGAAATCGTCGGGCAATCGGTGACGGTTTATCCCGTTCTGGAGCAAACCGGCACGCCAATTCCCGTTCCGCCGCGTGATGTTAATTTTAAAATTTATGATCAACAAACCGGCAAAGAAATTCCATTCGGCTTTGTGGATGCCTCGACCAGTCCGCAGATACCGGCCGGTCACTTTTCAGCCAAAGATCGCATCTTCTTTTTTGAAACCTTACCTGATAGTTCCACCGTGATTACCTTTAGTCTTTTAAACAATGCGGTTGAGGATACGTCGTTCATTAATTATCATGGCAGATTGCTGGGGGCAGGCGACACGCTTAATCTTTATCCGGATTTTCCGTTTACGGGTAATGTAAAATACCGTTTCAGAACGATTGGCCAGAGAATCGATAAAAATGAGGCCAGGGCTAAACTGGACGGGATCACCGTCGTCCCCAACCCCTATGTGGTTACGGCAGCCTGGGAAATTAAAAATCCTTACACCAGCGGACGGGGTCCACGGTCTATTAAATTCATGAATCTTCCACAGGAATGTACCATTCGCATTTACTCGGTGGATGGTTCATTGGTGCGTAAACTGGAACACCATTCTACCATGACCAATGGCAGCGAAGAATGGGACGTACTTTCTAAAGACAACATGGAAATTGCATTTGGCGTTTACATTTACCATATCGAAGCACCGGGCATCGGTGAAAAAGTGGGACGGATTATTATTATTAAATAAATAGCAATTTAATATAGGCGCTGAATGTGGTAAAGACAGTTAAACAGTTCGGACACGTACCAACTCAACCGGGGGGAAATGGTCGCTATGAATCAGAGTTTGTGTTTCAAACGCTTCATTTTGAACTAAATTGTGGGAAAAAATGCGGACAGTATTAAAATTTATAATTCTGATCAATTTTATGTTCCTGGCCTGTGCCAGAGAGCAAAAGGTAACGGTTGTAGCCCGCATCGGGCAACAAGCCATTACCCTATTAGAATTCAGGCTGGCCTATCAAGATTTGTTAAAACAACCGGATGTATTTGATTCCAGGGCGCTACGTGAACGATTTTTAAATGAGTTGATTAATCGTAAATTACTGGCACAGGAAGCTAAAAAGAGAGCCCTTGACCGAAATGAAAAACTGCAGGCACAGGTGGAAGCATATCTGGAAAAGACTCTACGTCAGGCCCATTACAGGGCGTTGATTGAACCTGCAATTAAAACAGATTCCGTTGAAGTTAAGGCCATTTACGCTTATACCCGACAACAGCGCAAATTAAAACACCTTTACTTTAAAAGCCGTGCCCGGGCCGACAGCGTCTATCAATTATTACGAAAAGGCGTTCCATGGGACGACCTGGCGCGGAGTGTATTTAAGAACTCTACCCTAGCAGAAAGCGGTGGTGAACTCGGTTGGGTACACTGGGATCAATTAGAGTATGAAATGGCCATGGTCGCCTTTGGGCAGCCGAAAGGAACGTATTCGAAACCTGTAAAGTCAACTTACGGCTATCACATCCTTTTTGTGGAAGATTTAAAAATAGATCCTTTTGTCACGGAAGAGGAATTTAATGTCCACAAAAAAAAGGTTCTTAAACTGGTGAGAGCGAAAAAAGGTCAGGTCCTTGCCCGGGATTACATTGAGCGGATGATGAAAGAGGTTAAGGTTAAGGTTCGTCCCCTGGTCATGCAAAAGGTCGGTTCCAAGCTTTCCAGCATTTTCAGGCGTAAACCTTCTCCATTTGATGAGATGAAAACCTTTCAATTGGCCGGTCCCGAGGCGCGTTCATTGGAGCTTTCGTTGTGGGATTTACGAAACGAAACACTGGCTTATATTAACGGCAAACCGTTAACGGTAAAAAAATTCATCTATGCCCTGAATTTTGTGCCCTACAGGGCCGTTTATAAAAGTTTTAAAACAGCGCTGGATTTTGTCATCCGCGATCAGGTGTTAACTGACGAAGCGCGAGCCCTGAATCTTGGAAAAAAATATCGCTTCGTTCAATTAAAAACACAAATTTATCAGGATTATTTGTTACAGATAACGTTCAGAAAAATGATGGCGCATCAAGTCAGCTTGTCTGAAATAGAATTGCGTCGTTATTATCAAGGCCATCAAAAACAGTTTAACAATCTGCCTTTTGACTCTGTCAAAACTTTCCTGAACAAAAGGATGATCAACGAAAAAAGAATTCAAAAAATTAGTGCGCTGATTGATTCATTGCGGCAGAATAACAAAATCGAGCTCTTCCCCGAACGCGTCCATCACTACTATGAAAATTTGATAAACCATAAAGATTAAAAGGGGTGAAAATGCAAATTCATGTGGTCGATATTACGATTATCATTCTCTATTTAATTCTGGTTGTGGCTATTGGTTTTCTAATAAAAAAGAAAGCAGGTGAGAATTTAGAGTCGTATTTTTTAAGCGACCGCTCCATACCCTGGTATTTACTGGGGCTATCCAATGCCTCCTCCATGTTTGACGTAACAGGCACGATGTGGTTTGTGGCCATTTTGTTTGTTTACGGTTTAAAGGGGGCCTGGCTGCCATGGCTCTGGCCGACTTTTAATCAGGTTTTTCTCATGATCTACCTGGCAGTTTGGATCAGACGGTCTAATGTGGTTACCGGAGCGGAATGGATGGAAACGCGCTTTGGGAACAGCCGGGGCGGAGAGTTGTCGCGTCTGAGCATTGTGGTTTTTGCCCTGGTTTCGGTAGTTGGCTTTCTTTCTTATGCCTATCAGGGAATTGGTAAATTTGCATCGGTTATTTTGCCCTGGGGCTTTTCACCTGAAGTCTATGGCTTGATTTTAATGATCATTACTACCATTTATGTTATTATGGGTGGCATGTACAGCGTGGTTTTTACGGACATTATTCAGTTTGTCATGTTAACAATTGCGTCACTGATCATTGGCATAGTGGCCATGAATAAAGTTTCTGCTGATCAATTAGCTGCTGTAATTCCCAATGGATGGAAAGAACTGTTTTTTGGGTGGCATTTAAATCTGGACTGGAATTCAATTTTACCCGAAGTGAATCAAAAGATCGCTGCAGATGGATTTGGTCTGTTTGGTGTGGTCTGGATGATGATCTTATTTAAAGGGATCTTTGTTAGTATGGCCGGCCCGGCGCCCAATTACGATATGCAACGCGTGCTGGCCACACGCAAACCGAAGGAAGCATCATTTATGAGTGGCGTTGTTTCTGTGGCATTAATCCCGCGTTGGTTTATGATTGGTGGAATCACTGTGCTGGGCCTGGTTTATTTTATGCCTCATTTGAAAGCCATGGGCAATAACATCGACTTTGAAATGATCATGCCTTATGTGATCCAAAATTTTTTGCCGGTTGGGGCGGTGGGCATTATCATCTCCGGCCTGCTAGCCTCGTACATGTCCACCTTTGACTCCACGGTTAATGCCGGCGCCGCATACGTGGTTAATGATATCTATGTCAAATATATCAATCCCGCGGCCTCTTCTAAAAAGATCATTTCTATGAGCTATCTGGCTTCGGTCGGTATTGTATTGCTGGGAATTGTCTTCGGCATGATGTCAACTTCGATCCACACAGTAATGCAGTTTATCGTTTCGGGATTATATGGTAGTTATACGGCTCCTAATATTCTAAAATGGCACTGGTGGCGTTTTAATGGTTATGGCTATTTTGGGGGGATGGCCTCCGGCCTGGCGGTCGCTCTGGCCATGCCTGTTTTATTCCCCTCTTTAAATATACTCATTGGATTTTTCATTATCTTCATGATTTCTATGATGGTAAGCATCTGGCTCAGTTTGGCCACGGCCCCAGACGATGAAGAGGTGTTAAAATCGTTTTATAAAAATGTACGTCCCTGGGGGTTCTGGAAGCCCATTCATGATATGGTTGTAGCCGAAGATACTGCCTTTAAAAATAAAAGCAACTGGAAACGAGATTTGCTTAATGTGGGAGTAGGCATTGTCTGGCAGTTTAGTTTGGTTATTCTACCCATTTATTTGGTCATAAAACAGTTCGACGCGCTGGCTCTAACGTTGATTATCCTGATCATCACGACCTGGTTTTTAAAACGAAACTGGGTTAACCATCTTGATGAGGCGTGAAAAAAGAAAGGTGAATAAATCATGCTAAAAAGAATGATAGTTTTTGCGTTTATGGTTTATCTTGCGTTAAGTTTACCGCTAATGGCAAAGAGTGCTTTTAAGCATTTTGTTACGGTTCAAAATGCGAAATTGATGGAGGGGGATAAAGAACTGTATTTTACCTCCATAAATATTCCTAACTTGCTACTTATCGAAGATAATATGCCTTTCGAAGAGAAGAATCCATGGCGATTACCAAATGAATACGAAATAAGAGATGCCTTACTTTCCATTAAACAGATGGGTGGGAAAGTGGCGCGTACTTATGTAATAACTGTGAAACGAAAGGATGATTTACCGGGCACAGAAAAACATGTCACGGCCCCCGGTGTTTTAAATGAGCGGGCTTTCCTGGTAATGGATACGGTTTTAGCCGTGGCTAATGAATTGGGCGTGCGTTTAATCATTCCTTTGCTTGACAACTGGAAATGGATGGGGGGACGCGCACAATACGCCGCCTTCCGTGGTAAGAAAGCGGATGAGTTCTGGACAGACAAACAATTAAAAAAAGATTTTAAGATGACGATTGCCCAAATCTTGAATCGTAAAAACAGCGTGACAGGAACAGCGTACAAAGATGACAGAGCCATTATGATCTGGGAATTGGGGAATGAATTACGAAATTGCCCCATATCCTGGATTAATGAAATGGCTGCTTTTATTAAATCCATTGATCAGAATCATCTGATTAATGATGGTATTCAAAGTCATAATCTGTCGCTTGAAATCATAAACGATCCTTATATAGATGTGCTATCAACACATCATTACGAGGGGGATCCACAACAGATGATAGACCATATTAAAGAAAATCTGCTTAATATCAGGGGAAAAAAACCTTATTACATCGGTGAGTTTGGTATGATCAGCACACAGGGCATGCGGGCAGTGCTGGATGAAATCAGAAGTCATGAAAATGTATGCGGTGCGTTGCTATGGAGCTTGCGCTTTCACAATAGGGATGGCGGTTTTTACTGGCATTCCGAACCTTTTGGTGCAAGGCTGTACAAGGCTTATCACTGGCCGGGGTTTCCATCAGGTGTGGCGTATGATGAACAGGGCGTTTTTGCCCTGTTAACGGAGATTAATGGAGTGTCCCAGGATTCTTTACCCCTTCCTGTTTTGTTACCCATTAAAGATGTAGCTCATATTTCCTGGAGGGGGGCAACCGGAGCCAGTAATTATCTGCTTCAAAGATCGGAATCTAAAAACGGGTACTGGCAAAACATTTCAGGAATGATCAATGACGCCAGCCAGGCTTACACGGCGTTGTACAATGATGCAACGGCCACTGCCGGGCAAACGTATTTTTACCGGGTAATGGCTTTCTTTCCGAACGGGCGCCGCACGGTTTCTGAGGTCGTGGGACCGGTCGTTGTAAAAAATAAATGGCTAGTTGACGACTGCAACAATTACGGACAACTCTTTCAGTACCAGGGAAAATTAACCGTTAAAAGAGGTGAAGATCGTTCTTTTAAAGAAGATTTAAGTCGCTTACGTGGGGTAAAAGGCGCTGAAGCAGTTTACCGCGTACCAGGACAAATACTTATGGCCAGGATAATGGCCTTCCAGAAAAAATCAGCTCCCTTGTTAAGTTTGGTCATTTCGACTGACGGGCGTTCTTTTCAAAAAGTAAAACCCCAGTTGCAAAATTTTACTATTGATCAAAGTGATTACAATTACTGGCAACCGCTTCTTTATGAAGTAGAAATTGGTCAAAAAAATATAAACTTTTTAAAAATCATTTTTACAGGCGAGGTTCAGATTGGAAGAGTTGAAATTAAATACCGGGTCGGAACGAATAATTCATTTTAAAAGCCGTATTCAAAAGGTACTGTTTGATAATATCATTCCTTTCTGGCTTAAATATTCCAGGGATGAAGAGAAAGGCGGCTTTTGGGGACGAGTGAGCATTGAAGGAATCCCTTTGCGCAACGCGCCCAAAGGGCTTATTTTGAACGCGCGCATTCTATGGACGTTCGCTGTTTTGTATAAAAAATTCCATGAGGCTGAGTTTTTAAATATGGCGGATCGGGCTTATGAATATCTCATGGAATATTTCTGGGACAAAAAATATGGTGGAATGTTCTGGCTGGTGGATGCGGATGGAACGCTTCTTGATGATAAAAAAAAGATGTATGGACAGGCTTTCACCATTTATGCTCTCAGCGAATATTTCCAGATTACCTACGATCGGTCCGTGTTGCAAAAAGCCATTGAACTGTTTGAGCTAATGCTTCAGCACAATCTCGACCAGCAATACGGAGGGTTTTTGGAAACTTCGACACGTGACTGGCAATTAGCACAGGATATGCGTTTAAGCAATAAAGACTTGAATGCTGAAAAATCAATGAATACTCATCTCCATATTCTGGAAGCGTTTACTTCGTTTTACAGTGTCTGGCCAGAAAGTATTTTGAGAGATCAATTGAAGTTTGTAGTTCAACATTTTTGCCATTCTATTTTTAAGAAACAGACGGGCCATTTGCAATTGTTTTTCTCCAAAAACTGGCAGGTAAAAAGTCGTGCCGTTTCGTTTGGGCATGACATCGAAGCAAGCTGGTTGCTTTTGGACGCTCTGGATGTCTTGCAAGATGGTGAGCTAATCCAGGAAGTAAGGGATATTTCATTAACACTTGTGCAGAGAACCCTTGATGAAGGCCTTAGTAGTAATTATGCTATTTACAAAGAACGCACGAATGACGGTCAGCTGGTGCCTATTCTGGAAATGTGGCAGGAGGCGGAAGCAGCCGTAGGCTTTGCCAAAGCATTTCTGCAGACACGATATAATCGCTTTTATGAAGCAATGTTAAAAACCTGGGATTTCTTGGAAACCTATGTGGTGGACTGGCAGAATGGTGAATGGTTTTATGAGGTGGATAATAAAGGAAGACCAAATTTGAACACCTACAAGATTTCCGAATGGAAAGGCCCTTACCACAACACCAGAGCTTGCCTTGAGCTTATGGATTGCATTGAAAAGATGAGAGGCGATTGAAGGATGAAATCATTTCAGGAAAAAGTTAAAGAACTATATGCCAAACAAGAGCAACTTATTCTACGCAGAAATGATAAAAAAGACTTCTATAATGGGATTTACGAACGTTATCAATTCCCGGTGATCACGCGAGATCATGTGCCCATCCACTGGCGATTTGATCTGGACGAAATTCGTAATCCGTTTTTGATGGAACGATTGGGGGTAAATGCCACTTTCAATCCGGGAGCCATTAAAATTGATGATACGTATTACCTAGTGGTGCGTGTGGAAGGCTGGGATCGCAAATCATTTTTTGCCCTGGCTGAGAGTAAGAGCGGTAACGAGGGTTTTCGGTTTATAGAATATCCCATTCAAATGCCTGAAACCGATCGGCCTGATGTTAATGTGTACGACATCCGATTAACCAGACACGAGGACGGCTGGATTTACGGCGTTTTTTGCACCGAGCGTAAGGACCCGAACGCGCCGGAGTGGGAAACATCGGCCGCAGAAGCCCAGGCCGGAATTGCCCGTACCAGAGACCTGATAAACTGGGAACGTCTGCCAGACCTTAGAACCAGAGCGGCTCAGCAGCGGAATGTCGTTCTACATCCTGAGTTTGTTAACGGATGTTATGCCTTTTACACAAGGCCGCAGGATTCGTTTATTGAGACGGGTAAAGGAGAAGGCATTGGCTTTGGTCTGGTGAGAGATATTAATAATCCTGTTATCGAAGAGGAAAAAATTATCGATCAGCGTGAATATCATACCATAAAAGAAGCCAAAAATGGCGAGGGCCCGCCCCCCATCAAAACCAGTGAGGGTTGGCTTCACCTGGCGCATGGCGTGCGAAACACGGCCGCTGGTTTGCGATATGTATTGTACATGTACATGACTGCTCTAGACGACCCGGCGGAAGTTATTTGCCGCCCCGGAGGATATTTTATGGCGCCGATGGATGAAGAACGAGTGGGCGATGTGTCAAACGTTTTGTTCAGCAACGGCTGGATTGCAGACGATGATGGAACTGTTTATATCTACTACGCCTCCAGCGACACGCGTGTTCATGTGGCCACTTCCACTGTTGCACGATTGATCGACTATGTGAAAAATACGCCGCAAGATGGCGGACGCAGTGCGCTAAGCGTGAGGCAACGGTTGGATTTGATCAAAAAAAATTTTGAATCGGGCTGGAAAGGTGTAAATAACGAATGACCCAAAGGCATGCGGGAAAATAATTTTGCGCTGGTTTACATCCGAAACTAAAAAATGGGAAAAAGATCATGAACCTTAGAATTGCTTTTATTCTTTTTATATTTCTAAGCAGTCTATCTGCTCAGGTAACGGGCCAGCTTGAAGATTTTGATGACCAGGTGTTAGATGGATGGGAAGTGCCTGGCGTCGCAATCAGAACCTATGAGCTGGTAGCCGTAACAGGCACCATGAAGATCGATTACCATCGAGTGTCTTCCAGTTGGGAATGGGATAATTTTAACTACACGCCCCCGCAGAAGATTGATGCCACAGGTAATCGCTACATCACACTGCGTGTAAAATCTAATATTATTACTGAGCTTACTTTAAAACCAATTTACGACAATGGTGCGAACGATTGGCTACAGGTCATGCTGCCCTCTGACGATGAATGGCATACTTATAAGTTTGAATTACTGGCGCCATCGCCGCTGGTGATGAATCGTATTTATTTTTATCTGGACGGCGGTTCTACCAATCCCAAGAGCGGCGTTGTCTATTTTGACGACTTGCGCATTGCCGATTCTGTAAGAACGGCAGATTTGTTAGACAATCGGGAATTAGAGCGCGCTTTGAATGCGGCCCATGCCCTTTATGATAATAGCTCAGAAGGAGGCGATGAAGGGCAATTTGCGTCAGGATCTAAGCAGGAGCTATGGAATGCTATCTTACAGGCAGAAGCGGTATTGAATCAGGCAGAAGTAACGCAGGAAGAGATAGATCAGGCAACATGGGATTTATACGATGCCTGCTCTGTTTTTGAAACCAGGGTGAACGGGCCGCATCTTCCTCTGGTGGATGTGAAGGCAACCCTGCAAACACGCTATCTGTACCTGAACCTGGACTACTTAAAAGACAAGGGCATTTTATTCGGCATGCACGATGCAACCGGCTATGGAGTGGGCTGGAGCGGCGATGACGATCGGAGCGACATTAAAGATGTTTGTGGGGATTACCCGGCGCTTTACTCCGAAGAATTGTACAAAGTGACACGTAATCTGGAAACAGAGAGGGTGCGCTATCGTATGAGTTCTGCTTATCGGCGCGGAGGCGTACTCTCTATGTGCTGGCATCAATATGATCCGCAGGGGCGCGGTTTTTATGCCGCTGACGTTGGCGGCGAAAATGTGGTGGGAACCATCCTGCCTGGCGGAATTTATCATCAACAATACAAAGAAAAATTAAAAAAAGTAGCGTTATTTTTTAAGTCGTTACGTGGAGAAAAGGGAGAAGCCATTCCAGTCATTTTTAGGCCTTATCATGAACACAATGGGAGTTGGTTTTGGTGGGGAAAAGGACAGTGTACAAAACAACAATACGTCGATCTCTGGCAGTTTACCGTAAATTTTTTAAGAGACACGCTTAATGTGCATAATTTACTCTATGCCCTTTCGCCGTCTATGGTTCAATCAAACTGGGGAACAGATTACAAAGAAATTTTTCCTGGTCAGGACTACGTGGATGTGTACGGCGTGGATCATTATTTCGGGGATGTTATTACGGCGACAGATAAAGAACGTTTTAGAAGCGGGTTGCGGCGGGTGGCCGATCAGGCTTTATACGATCTAAAACTCCCGGCCCTGACCGAAGTAGGGCAGGAGGGGTTAGACACCGTCGATTTTTTTACCAATGTTTTGTTGTGGGCTTTAACCAGCGATTCTTTAAATAATTTTTACAGCTATGCCGCCGTCTGGCGCAACCAGGATGCGAACCACCATTTTGCCCCGTACCCGGGCCATCCGGTTGTGCCCGATTTTCTTAAGTTTTACGATGATCCCTACACCTTTTTTGAAAGCGATCTGCCTGCTATGTACAAGCGGCTACAGGCCGATACTTTACCTCCATTTTTTGTGGAAGCACCGACATCACCATTTGTTGCCACTGATACGTTGTTTTTTATTGCTCTTAAAACCAATGAAAAGGCATTATTAAAATACGACTTCGTGGATTTGCCTTATGATTCCATGCATTTCGAGTTTGAAGAAGGGCAGAGCCGCCTGGAGCACCGTACAACTTTAAAAGGTAAACAGGGCGAGATATTTGATCTATTTATCCGGGCCAGAGATTTGTTTGGCAATGTAATGGACTCTTCGCTGGTCGTGCGCGTCGAAATTGACACGCTGCAAAGGCCGATTTACTGGTACGACAAACGCTATGATTACAGCACGTGGCCGGTTGGACAGGCTCCCTTTGTTTTTGAAGGAGAAACGGATGGTAACACGCAGGTTCGTTATTCCCGTACGGTCTATTATCGAAAAGAATTTAATATGTCGGATGTGCAGAATGTTGCCATGTTGGCGGCTATTGTCAACTTTGATAATGGTTTGGCCATTTACCTTAATGGTCATGAGGTCGCTCGAGAAAATCTTGAGGATGGTGTGTTGGGCTATAAAACCTGGGCGACAGAAAATTTTTATGGTACAAAACAGATTATTCTGGATGAACAGGATGTACAATATCTACAAAACGGCAGCAATGTTCTGGCAGTTGAAGTACACCAGGCGATGGATGACAGCAGCGATTTAAAGTTCGACTTAAAACTGATTACAGCCAACTATCAGGTGCTAATCGATTATCAGCAGGAATGGGCCTATTTTGCTCAACAAAGAGCGCCTGAGGTTCAAGTACTTGGTGCTCAGGCTATTGACAAAAAAATAATGAATCCCTCTCGTTTTGCTCTTTTTCAGAATTACCCCAATCCTTTTAACGGACAGACGACGATTGCCTACTACCTGCCTGAATCCGGTCAGGTAGATATTTTCATTTACAATCTGCTGGGTCAGGTTGTCTGGCGAGTCAGGGCAGGGAAACAATCGAGAGGATTCCACCAGATCAAAGTGGATTTAAACAATTTATCCAGTGGAATTTATTTTTACAGGCTGAATTTTGGCAATAAAACAAAAATTAGAAAGTGCGTATTGATCAAATAGAATAAGCTTAAAAGGCTCTGTAAATTTGTCGCCCAGCCCAATCAATGATGCGCATCCCGAAAAGAGTTAGCGGAATTTGGTTGAAAAAAAACAGGCAAGAGGGCGGACAAATGGCGTTTCTGTTTTTCTCATAATGAGAGAAGTAATTTTATGAAAATGAATTTAACAAGAATTGCAATAGCTTGCAGCTTATTGATGTTGCTGCTTATGGGCTGTCACCGTACTGCGCCAAAAAAGGAAGCCGTTTTTCTTAAATTGCAGACGCTCAGGCAGGCCGTAAAAAGCGGCGAAAGGTTGCTGGCTAACGCGCAGGCTGGAAACGGAGAAGGACAGTTTCCCGCAAGAGCTTTTAGCGCGTGCGCGTTTACGCTGGATCAGGCGCGAGACTTTGTTAAACGTCAGGGGCGGTTAGCCAGTCCGGTTCAAATCGACAGTGTGACGGATGCGGTTTACAACAAATTGATGGCTTTTGAAGCTAGCGTACATTCCCGTTTAAATGAACTGATTGATGATCGCGCCACACGAAAAACGCGTTACCTTTATCATAATCTAAAGCGTATTTCTACTAAGTTTATGCTTTTTGGCCAACACGATGCTCTGGGCTATGGCGTGGGATGGAAGGGGCCGGACACGCGCTCGGACGTGAAAGATGTTTGCGGCGATTATCCGGCCCTGTTTAGTTGGGATGCATATTACATTTTTCAAACTTCTTCTGATGAGCTTAAGCATTATACCTTTCGCATCCGTTATGCCCATGAAAGAGGCGGTGTAACCTCTATTTGCTGGCATCAGTACGAACCACAGGGACATGGGTTTTATGCGAATGATATTCATTACCGCGTGGTAAACTCGATTTTGCCTGGCGGAAAATATCATGATGTTTACAAGAACAAATTAAAAAAGCTGGCGCGCTATGTAAAACGATTACGCGGTAAGGATGGGGAAAGTATCCCCGTTATTTTCCGGCCTTATCATGAGCAAAATGGAAATTGGTTCTGGTGGGGAAAAGCCTATCGAACAGAAGATCAATACGTTCAGCTCTGGCGTTATACTGTCCATTACTTAAAAGACACGCTGGGAGTTCACAATCTTATTTATGCTTTTTCGCCGGATGGAAATCAATTCAATTCCAGAGAAGAATATTTAATTGATTATCCTGGCGACGATGCGGTGGATATTCTCGGTCTTGATTTTTATTTTGGCAAAGGAGATGAGGCGGAAATTCACCGTTTTCAGAAGCGGGTGGGGTACGTGGTTGAACATGCTACGGCCAGGGCAAAGTTGGCGGCTTTAACCGAAGTAGGCGATTACTATGGCTTTAGCGGAGAGGAAGCCAGTCTAAAAATTTCTGACTGGTTTACCCGCTGTTTTCTTATTCCGCTCAAATCCCATGCCCTCGCTAAAAAGGTTGCCTTTGGAGTTGTGTGGCGCAATGCCAGTAAAACGCACCACTTTGCGCCATATCCCCGTCATCCCTCCGTTCCCGATTTTCTTAAATTTTACCGGGATGATTTTACGCTTTTTTTGAATGATTTGCCACCTATGTTTGAATACAGGGATTAATGAGGTGGAGATGAAGATTCAAAAATTTTTAATAGCGGTTCTCCTTATTTTAAACAACTTACTTATGGCACAACTTACGGTGGATGTAAAGAACATTCAACCAGAGTATGTGGGATGTTACGAAAAGATCGAAATTGAACTTAACCTGCAGAATGTCAGTTACACCAATCCCTACAATCCAGGACAAATTGACGTAATGGGGTTTTTTACTTCACCCTCAGACAGTACCTGGCCTGTTTTTGCTTTTTACGATAATTTCCAGGCGCGCGATAGATGGTTACTTCGTTTTGCGGCGAACGAAAGAGGAAACTGGCATTTTCGTGTCCGGGTGATTAATCAGGGTGATACGGCCTGGAGTCCGCAATATTCCTTTTCGGTTGATTCCTCCCGTTTTCACGGTTGGATCCGCGTCAGCGAAAAAAATCCTCATTACTTTGAATATGATGATGGAACGCCTTTTTATGGGGTTGGAGCTTACTATCCCTGGGGCGTAAATAATGGCCCAAACGGGCTTGCTTTGTTACAGAATTCAGGAGCCAATATTTTTGGCTACTGGAACATCATGTACGGCGATGAAAAAGGTATCATCGAGTCGCTCGACTCCGGCCTGGGGCGCTACGATCAGACAAAATGCGGCCGCATCGATCAGGTGTTGCAATGGGCCGAAGAACGAAATTTAAAGATGATGCTGGCCATCTGGCCGCACGATTTACTCTCCAATACGGTGTGGGCGCATCAATGGCACAACAATCCATACAAATATGTTTGCAATGCGGAAGATTTTTACGCCAGTGAAGAGGCCTGGCGTTACCAGCAAAGGCAATATCGTTATTTGATTGCTCGCTGGGGATATTCCAGGGCGCTGGCCATCTGGGAAATCGTCAATGAAATCAATGGCACCGACGGCTGGCAAAAAGGACACCAGCAAGAGGCAACCAACTGGCTGTATAAAGTAGGTCGATTCTTTCGAAAAAACGATCCCCATCAACGTCCGTGTACGGCTTCTCAAAGCGGCGGTATTTACTGGAGTGAAGGCTATCAGCTTGTCGATGTGCCCAATGTTCACCTCTACGAAACAAGCTGGTCGGCTCCATTTCCAGGTAACTCTTTGCGCAGCAGTGCGCAACTTTATTACGATATTGCCTGCGAATTACGGAATGATTTTCAAAAACCGGCTATTCTGGGCGAGGCGGGCTATCTGGATACGTTCGGAGGTTTTGACGTGCCGTCGCCAGAGTACACGCAGCTCTACCATAACGCCTTGTGGGCTGGCTGGGCTGGCGGTTATGCCACAACGCCTTTCTGGTGGTCTTTTGCTTCTTCCCATATCATGTCTTCGGCAGTCATGGATCAAATGAAAGCTTTTTCAAAAGTGGCTGGGCTGATTGATTACGTCAACCATCGTTTTGAGCACTTTAATGAGATTCAGGAGGATGTGGATGTTTATGCCCTAAAGAGCACCGATTTTACATTTGGTTGGGTGCGTGAATCGGCCGGTCGCCCCGTGGCTTTTAAGGTCATTCATATTGACGATCTGGTTAAAGAAGACACCGTATTTAGTGTTAAATATTTCAATACATGGACGGGAGAAATAATCGGCCATCAATTTATGCCATCGACCAATGGTAAACTTATCTTTGTTTTACCGGACGATGGACGAAGAAGCCCAGATCAGGCCTTTGTCGTTGAGCCAGTAGCTTATGGCACCATCCCGGAGCAACTTCAATTGTTCACCCCCAACACCCAACTCTTTGCCGCGGATACGTCGCTTGTTCCTATTTATTGTTACATTAAAGATCGGGATGGGTATATCGTTAAGTCGTCCATGAACATTCATTTTTATTTGCAGGGTGAAGGGCGTTTATCAGGGCAAAATCCTGTTCCGGCCGAAAATGGAATGGCTGCAATCCGCTTTCAGGCTGACGGGAATGAAGGTGTTACAAAAATTTTTGCCACCGCCGCCGGCCTTACTTCTGACACATTAACTTTTTACTCAAGCGATGAAATGTGGATCGACACGTTCGAAGCGTATGCCAGCAATATTGCTCTGAATAGTAGTTGGCAGGTGCGTGGCGGAACCAGCGCCGAACTTTTTCTGGATCAAACAGAAGCTTCAGAAGGCGCACAGAGTTTGCGTGTTACTTATGCGATTGGTAATGGACACGCTTACTACGCCGGGTTTTTTAAACATGTGAATTTTCGTTTTGCCGGGGCTTCGGTATTAAGCTTCTGGATTAAAGATGATAATAGCCAACGGGATCTGGTGCTGGTAGCCAGGGACACCACGGGAAACACGTTTCAGTATGTCTTAAAACTTGCTCATCCCACATGGCAAAAGGTAACCATTCCCTTTAAAGATTTTAATGCGCCGCAACTAACTTCGGCCAATTTGGCGGAAATTTCTTTTAACGTTTTGTCCGGCCAGGCTTCCAGCGGCAGTGGCTGGCTAAAGCTTGACGCCATTTCTTTAAAGAGTGGGACAACCGGCCTGGTAAGTCAAAAGCCCGGAGGCCCTCAAAAAATTAAGCTATTAAAAATTTATCCCAATCCGTTCAATCGGCAAACGAAAATTAACTTTACAATGACCATGGCCAGTCGGGTTAAATTGATTGTTTTTGACATACTTGGTCAACAATGCACAACATTGATGGATGGACCATTGTCCTCTGGCGAGCATTCCGTTATATTTCAAGCACAGGGCCTGGCCTCAGGTATTTATTTTTTAATGTTCAAGATGAATAAGCATACTCAAATCTTAAAATTGGTTTTACTTAAATAGGAATAGTAAAATGCGAGTTAAGATCATTTTTTATTTTTCAATGACACTCATTTTCAGTGGACTTTTTGGGCAAACAAACACATCGTTTGTACGCGTTGAAAATCAGAAGTTTGTTCTAAATGGTAAGCCTTACTATTTTCTGGGCACGAATCTCTGGTATGGAGTAAATCTCGCTTCGGTAGCCGAAGGTGGAAATCGTGAACGGTTGATGCGGGAACTGGATTGTTTGAAAAAGCTTGGCATAACCAATTTACGCCTGCTGGGCGCTTCAGAAGGAATGACTCAACATAATACGGTTTATCCGCCCATCCAGCCGGAGATTGGTCGTTATGATGAGCGTCTTTTACAGGGGCTTGATTTTTTGCTGGCCGAAATGGCTAAACGAGATATGAAAGCCGTGATTTATTTGAATAATTTCTGGATATGGTCCGGCGGTATGTCGCAATATGTTTCGTGGTTAAGTGGCGAAGAGATTCCAAATCCCTTTCTCCCCCGTTATTCCTGGCATCAATTTATGAATTTCAGCGCTCGCTTTTACAGCCACGAAAAAGCGATTGCCTATTTTAGAAAATATCTTAAACATTTAATTTTGAGAAAAAATACTGTAAACGGTCGAAGATACATAGACGATCCTACCATCATGTGCTGGCAACTGGCCAATGAACCGCGTCCGGGCAGCGGGCAGGAAGCAAAAAAAAATTTCCCCTTATTCTTGAAATGGATTAAAGAGACGGCCGATTTTATTCGTTCTCTAGATGAAAATCATCTGATTTCAACGGGCAACGAAGGTATGTATGGCAGTGAATTTTCCGATTCACTTTATTTGAATATGCATCGCTTTGAAAATATCGATTACATGACCTTTCATCTCTGGTTGTTGAATTGGCGTTGGTTTGATCCATTAAAAGCTAAAGAAACCTTTGAGCCTGCTTTGAAGAAGGCCAGAGCCTATATCGAACAACACATCAAGTTTGCAGAAGCGGTGGGTAAGCCACTGGTTCTGGAGGAATTTGGCATTCCCCGCGATAATCATTCTTATTCAATTGAAGCAACAACCGAATATCGTGACCAGTATTTTCAAAAGGTGTTTGATTGGATCTATAAGAACGCGAGAGCTGGCGGTCCACTGGCTGGCAGTAACTTCTGGGCCTGGGGAGGAGAAGGACGGGCACGTGACGCGCAACATGCGGAATGGAAGCCTGGCGATGATTTCACCGGCGATCCGCCACAGGAGCCCCAGGGTCGTAATTCGGTTTTTAACTGTGACCTCAGTACATTAACTGTCATCCGTCAGGCTGCAAAAAGAATGAATGAAATGGGAAAGTAGAAATTTTTACAACGCCTTTAATAGGGATTTTGAAATCTGAAAAGAACACGTTATTTGATTGCTATTCCGATTGCGCTTCATGGCTTCAGGCGCGCTGAGTCGTTTTGTTTGGGAAAGGCCAAAATGAAAAGCCCGGAGTTTCCGGGCTTTTGTTTATTTTAAGAAAATCATTTTACGGACCAAACTGCTGGCACCACTTCGCAATCGGTAAAAATAAATTCCAGACGGCACCACGGTGCCATGATTATTCTCTCCATCCCAGGTCACCGCGTGAGTTCCGGCGCTTAAACGTTGAGCGATCAGTGTGCGAATACGTTGCCCCCGTGCATTGAAAATAGTCAGAGTTACAAATCGGTTTTGTGCCAATTGAAAGGTG